>JBARNF010001135.1:0-12687 GCA_049802835.1 Bradyrhizobium sp. | reverse complement strand
GGCGAGCGAAGCGACGCCGTTCTTCAAACGGCTATGCCCGGCAACGACACCCTCACTCATCCTTCTCGCCCGGCTCATACAGCGTTTCCTTGCCGAGCCGGTCCATGCAGATTTCGGCGGTCCAGGGCAGCATCAGCGAGCCGCAGCGGCTGTCGCGATAGATGCGCTCCAGCGGCAGCGTCTTCAGCATCGATTGGCCGCCGCAGGTCCGGATGGCGAGCGCCGCTAGCTCGTTCGCGCCCTCCATGACGGAGTACTGTGCTGCATAAGCGCGCAGCACCTGCTCCTTGGTGGGGTTTGCACGCGCCTCGGTGACGGCCTGGAACCAGATGCCCTTGATCTGCTCCAGCTTGATCTGCATCTGGGCCACCGCGATCTGCTTGGTCGGATACATGCGCCGCTTGACCGGCGGCATGCCCGGCACCTCACCGCGCAGATATTTGAGGGTGAAGTCATAGGCGGCCTGCGCCAAACCCATATAGGTCGGCGACAACGTCATGAACATGTGCGGCCAGCGCAGCGCAGCCTGGAAGTAGACGCCGCGCGGCATCAAGGCGGCGTCCTCCTCGACGAAGACGTCCTTGAACAGCAGCGTGCGCGACACCGTGCCGCGCATGCCCAGGGGATCCCAGTCGCCCACCACGGAAACGCCATCAGCGTTGGCGGGCACGGCCAGATAGAGCGTATTACGGCGAGAAGCCTTCTCGCCTTCGCTCACCTCGGTGCACAGGACGCCGTAGTAGTCGGCATGTCCGGCGAGCGAGGCGAAGATTTTCTTGCCGTTGATCAGCCAGCCACCCTTGACCGGCTTGGCCTCGGTGCCGAAGGCGACGCCGCCGGCCGCGGCCGCGCCGCCTTCCGAGAATGGCTGGGAGTAGATCGCGCCGTCGTCGATGATGCGCTTGTAGTGGATCGCGCGGCGGCGCTCGTGCGCGGCGCGCATGGTGTCGTCCATGTCGAGATCGTCGGCGAGCGGACCGGACCACAAGGTCGAGCAGACATGCATGTTCCAGGTCAGCGCGGTGGCGCCGCAGTAGCGGCCGATCTCAGCGGCGGCGAGCGCGTAGGTCTGATAGCCGGCCCCGAGGCCGCCCTGGGCTTTGGGAACGGAGACGCCGAGCAGCCCGGCGCGGTGCAAATCCTTGTAGTTCTCGGTCGGAAAAATCGCGTCGCTATCATAGCCTGCGGCGCGGCCCGCGAGCACGCTCTGCCCGAGTTCTCTGGCGCGCGAGATGATGCCGACCTGCTCGGCCGTGAGCTTATAGGCCGCAGGATCGAACATCGGCGCATCGAGCGCCTGACCTGCGGCGGTTACCGCCTTCTCGACCTGAATGGTCATGGTGCCTCCTCAGCGACCGCCGTTGCGTGGGTCAGGAAGAAAGCGAGCGCGGCGTTGAATTCATCGGGCCGCTCGAGATTGACGAGATGGCCGGCGCCCTGAAGCTCGACATAGCGGCCTGAGGGAATGAAGCTCGCCATCTTTTCCATCATCGCCGCCGGCGCATTGCGGTCCCTCGAACCCGAGAGGACCAAGGCCGGCACCTGGATCTCCTTCAAAGCCTCTCGCCGGTCGAAGCCGAGCAGAGCCAGCATGCTGGCGCGATAGCTCGCCTCGGGAACGCCGGCCATGCAGGACGTCGCAAGTTCGAGTCCATGCGGATCGGGACCGTCGCCGACGAGCTCCTTGACCAGGGCCGGAGCCAACGACGCCATCGTGGCGCCACGGTCGAGCGGGCCGAGGCGCGCCTCGATGAACGATGTCTGCCAGTCGCCGTCGGCCTTTCCGAAAGCCGGGCTCGTCTGCGCCAACACCACGGCGGCCGCAGACCGTGGGTGGGCCATCAGCCACTCCTGCACGATCATCCCGCCGATGGAATGACCGACCAGGATCGGCTCAGAGGCATCGATCTGGATCAGGAAGCTCTGAAGCGCGTCAGCGAGTGTGGTGATGCTGACCTTGTCGAGCCGAGCGGATTGGCCGTAGCCCGGCATGTCCCAGGCCACCGCATGGTAGTGTTCACCGAAATGTTCGAGCTGGCCGCGCCATGCGCGCGCCGCTCCACCGATGCCGTGCAGGAACACCACGGCTTGCCGCTCGGGGGCTCCCGATGCTTCATAGCCGAAGCGGCCGTCCTTCGTGGTCAGAATTTGCGAAGCTGGCACGCCGACCTCCGAGATGCGCCGCGAACGGCAACCTGCTCGCACGGGGCTCATGAACGCTAGCCGTGGCGAGCGGGGTGTCAAGTCGCTTCGGGCGCGTTGTTGCAAAAATTTGAAGTTTAAAATAACTTCCGCGCAGAGACCTGCAGATGAGGCACGAGGAGGCGCGCGCATGTCCGGACTTCCTGAAGCGGCGCATGCGATCGTGACAGGCGGTGGCCGAGGTATTGGCCGCGAGATTGCACGAGCGCTCAAGCAAGCCGGCGCAACCGTGACGATCGTCGGTCGCAACGGCGCAACGCTCGATGAGGCCGTGACGCAGGGATGCGCCGATCATGCCGTCATTGCCGATGTTGCCGATCAGTCGGCACTGAATACTGCGGTTGCTGGCGCGGCCGCACGACAGCCGATCGACATTCTCGTTGCCAATGCCGGAAGTGCGGAATCCGCACCTTTTCTCAAGTCCGATGCCGCGCTGTTCCGCCGCATGATGGACGTCAATTTCATGGGCGTCGTGCATGCCGTGCAGGCTGTGTTGCCTGCCATGAAGAGCAGGCCGTATGGCCGGATCGTCGCGGTCGCTTCGACGGCAGGTTTGAAGGGCTATCCCTATGTCAGCGCCTACACCGCGGCAAAGCATGCGGTTGTCGGGCT
The DNA here is from genome assembly GCA_049802835.1 of Bradyrhizobium sp. Lineage (GTDB taxonomy): Bacteria > Pseudomonadota > Alphaproteobacteria > Rhizobiales > Xanthobacteraceae > Bradyrhizobium. Next base: position 9,873 of record JBARNF010001135.1, on the reverse strand, counting down.
CACGCGATCGCTGGCATTGGAGTTGGCAACGACGCGCATCACCGTCAATGCGGTATGTCCGGGCTTCACCGATACGGATCTCGTCGCCGATAGCATCGACACCATCATGAAGAAGACCGGGCGCAGCCGTGAACAGGCCATCGCCGAACTCGCCAAGCACAATCCGCAGGGGCGGCTGATCGCGCCGCAGGAGGTCGCAGACACCGTGCTGTGGCTGTGTGGCACCGGTGCGGGCGCAATCACGGGACAGGCGATCGCGGTGGCGGGCGGCGAAGTGTAAGCGGCTTAGCCGTTGCCCAATCAGAACAGTCGAACAGAGGGAACTATCAATGTCGAGACCGGCCAATCCCGTCACTGTACCGTTGGCGGACTACAAGCCCAGCCATTTCCTGCTCGACGTCAAGGACCGCGTCGCGACGGTGACCTTGAACCGCCCCGAGCGCAAGAACCCGCTGACCTTCGAGAGCTATCGCGAACTGACCGACTTCTTTCGCGCCTGCGCCTTCGATGACGATGTGAAGGTGGTCGTCGTCACCGGAGCGGGCGGCAATTTCTCGTCCGGCGGCGATGTATTCGAGATCATCGGCCCGCTGGTGAAGATGGACACCAAGGGATTGACCGCCTTCACCCGGATGACGGGCGATCTCGTCAAGGCGATGCGCGCCTGCCCGCAGCCGATTGTCGCAGCCGTCGAGGGCATCTGCGCCGGCGCCGGCGCCATCGTGGCGATGGCCTCGGATATCAGGCTCGCGGCGGCCGGCGCCAAGGTTGCGTTCCTGTTCAACAAGGTCGGTCTGGCCGGCTGCGACATGGGCGCCTGCGCGATCCTGCCGCGCATCATCGGCCAGTCCCGCGCCTCCGATCTGCTCTATACCGGCCGCTTCATGAGTGCCGACGAGGGCGAGCGCTGGGGTTTCTTCAGCCGCATCGTCGCGCCGACCGACGTATTGGCGCAGGCCATGACCTTGGCCGGAGAAATTGCCAGCGGCCCGACCTTCGCCAACACCATGACCAAGCGCATGCTGGCGATGGAATGGGCGATGTCGGTGGAGGAAGCGATCGAGGCCGAGGCAGTTGCTCAGGCCTTGTGTATGACGACCGAGGATTTCAATCGCGCCTTTGAGGCCTTCGCCGCCAAGTCGAAGCCGGTCTTCCAGGGCAATTGAGCGGATGAACGCAACCGCGCCGACGATACGTTCGGCCTCGGGGGCGTGTTTTCCGACGAGCCGAAGATTAAGGCTAAGCCGAAAACGCGGGGCGAGCCGAAGGCCGGGGCGACGAAGCCGCTTGCGGCGGGGTGAGGCTCCGTGCCACGCTCCTGGCCGGTATGTCCGGTGTGAGTGGAGTAGAGGGCGATGAAGGCGATCGTCGTTGGCGGCGGTATCGGCGGATTGACGACGGCCCTGATGCTGCGGGCGCGCGGCATCGACTGTGAGCTGTTCGAGCAGGCGGAGGCGATCCGCGAGCTCGGCGTCGGCATCAACACGCTGCCGCATGCGATCCGAGAGCTCGCCCAGCTCGGGCTGCTCGACCGGCTCGACCAGGTTGCCATTCGCACCGCCGAGCTGTTCTATCTGACCCGGCGCGGCCAGGAGGTCTGGCACGAGAGCCGCGGCGTGGATGCCGGCCACGACGTGCCGCAATTCTCCATCCATCGCGGCCGGCTGCAGAGCGTGATCCATCAGGCTGTGATGGAGCGTCTTGGCCCTGCGAAGGTCCACACCGGCTGCCGGCTCGGCGCCTTCACCCAGGACGAGGGCGGCGTCACCGCCTATTTCTTCGATCGCTCGGGCGCTCATGTCCACACTGTCCGTGGCGACGTGCTGATCGGCGCCGATGGCATCCATTCCAAGGTCCGCCAGACGCTGTTCCCCAACGAGGGCGCGCCGTGCTGGAACGGCCTGATGCTGTGGCGCGGCGCCACCGACTGGCCGGTGTTCCTGACCGGGCGGTCGATGATCATCGCCGGCGGCCTCAACGCCAAGGCCGTGATCTACCCGATCGCCGAAGGCTCGAGCCCCGCCACGCGGCTCACCAACTGGGCCGTGCTGGTGCGCATCGGCGATGCCAACACCGCGCCGCCGCGGCGGGAGGACTGGTCGCGGCTCGGCAAGGCCGACGAGCTGATGCCGCATGTCAACGGCTTCTCGATTCCCCAGGTCGACTTCGCCGCCATGGTGCGCGCGACGCCGGAATTCTGGGAATATCCCTGCTGCGACCGCGATCCGCTGCCGTACTGGTCGAGCGGCCGTGTCACGCTCTTGGGCGACGCCGCCCACCCGATGTATCCGGTCGGCTCCAACGGCGCCTCCCAGGCGATTCTCGACGCCCGCGCGCTCGCCGATGCGCTGGCGCGCTCCGAGCATCCGCGCCAGGCGCTGATGGCCTATGAGCAGAAGCGGCTGCCGATGACCGCCGACATCGTCGCCGCCAACCGTCGCGGCGGGCCGGAGGGCGTGATCGATGCGGTCGAGCAGCTCGCGCCGCAGGGCTTCACCGACATCAATACCATCCTCAACTACGAGGCCCGTGAGGGCATCGTGCGCGGCTATGCCAGTCGGGCCGGCTTTGCCGCGCGGATGGTCACGCGGCAGGCTTCGTAGCCAGGCCTATACCAACACCGTCCGTGCGGCTGCCCCTCACCCCAGCCCTCTCCCCGTGAAGAACGGGGAGAGGGAGCGCAGCGCATTCTGTGCGGCAGCTTGAAAGCCGATGCCTTAGCCGAACTACGCCGCCGGAGGCGGCGGCAGGAAGTGGATGTTGTGCTCGGCGGCGAGCTTCACGACGTCGTCCGGGGTCTGCTCGCGCATGTTGTGGATTGCCCAGAACAGGTCATAGAGTCGACGCGTCGGCGATACCCAGAACAGCGTCTTCGCGGTCTGCTGCGACTTGTTGAAGATGCCATGCGGCTTGCCCATCGGCAGCCGCACCGTGTCGCCGGCGGTCGCAAATTCCTCGGCACCGTCGAGGAAGAAATCGAGCCGGCCTTCGAGGATGTAGAGATACTCGTCCTGGTCGGGATGGATGTGCGGCGGCACGAAGGTGCCGACCGGGAAGGTCGCGTGCCAGGAGAAGCTGTGCTCGGTGCGGCTCTTCGGCACGTAGATCTGGCCGAGGATGTTCCAGGAGATGCCCTGGATGCCCTCATTGGCCCGGGTGATGCCGGCAATTTCCGGATGGCTCATGTTGGTTTCGCTCCCTGTTGTTACTTGGCCGCGCAGTCTTTGGCGTAACGGTCGCCGTAGTTCTCGAACACCTTCTGCACGATCTCGGTCTGGAACTTGCCGTCGGGACGCTTGGCGACCTTGGTCAAATAGAAGTCCTGGATCGGATAGCCGTTGGTGTTGAACTTGAAGCCGCCGCGCAGCGAGGTGAAGTCGGCCTTCTTCAACGCCGCCGCCACCGCGTCCTTGTTGGTGAGATCGCCGCCGACGGCTTTGACCGCGCTGTCGATCAGCAGCGCTGCGTCATAGGCCTGCATCGCGTAGGTGCCGGGAACGGTGTTGTAGGCGGCCTCGTAGCCAGCGACGAACTTCTTGCTCTGCGGATTGTCGAGGTTCGGCGCCCAGTCGGCGCCGCCGAACATGCCGACCGCGGCATCCTGCTGCGCCGGCAGAGTAGATTCGTCGACCGTGAAGGCCGACAGCACCGGAATGCTGTCGGCAAGTCCGGCCTGCTTGAACTGCTTGACCAGGTTCACGCCCATGCCGCCCGGCATGAAAGTGAACACGGCGTCCGGCTTCTGCGAGGCGATCTTCGAAAGCTCCGGCTGGAAGTCGAGCGTGTTGAGCGGAACGTAGGATTCTTCGACGATCTCGCCTTTGTAGTCGATCTTGAAGCCGGCGACGGAATCGCGCCCGGCCTGATAGTTCGGCACCAGCAGATACATCCGCTTGTAGCCGCGGTCCTGCGCGACCTTGCCGAGGATCGCGTGCACCTGGTCGTTCTGGTACGACGTCACGTAGAAGAACGGGCTGCATTCCTTGCCGGCATAGCTGGAGGGGCCGGCATTCGGGCTGATCAGGAAGGTCTTGTTCTCGGTGATCGGGCGATGGATCGCCTGCAGCATGTTGGAGAAGATCGGGCCGACGACAAAGTCGACCTTGTCGCGCTCGAGCAGGCCCTTGGCCTTGGTGATCGCGGCGTCCGGCTTCAGCTCGTCGTCGGCGACGACCACCTCGACCTCCTTGCCGCCCATCTTGCCGCCGAGATCCTTGATCGCGAGGTTGAAGCCGTCGCGGACTTGCCCGCCGAGCGCGGCGGCCGGACCGGACAGGGTGACGATGACGCCGATCTTGACCTTGTCGGCGGCCTGCGCCGGCTGCGCCAGGATGCACGCGACGACGCCAAGGCCGGCCAGCTTCGAACTCACTCTCATGACAACTCCCCCGGATGCGAAAACTCAGGTTTATGTTCTATGCACCTGACCAGATGATCCCGTCAGGCCGCAGCTTGGTCTCAAGCCTAGTCCGATGACGCCCTTAGCCGCAAGCGAGCTGCTGGCGGCGATCGGCAGTTTCGGCTGTTCGGGAAGTATGCAAACGCCGCGCCAATTGCTTGAAGGTTAAAAGATTTGCCGCTCCTCGTTCTCCGCCGCGATGACGGTACGTTTTTCCTTGCTCCCGGAAGGTCCTGAAGGTCAAACTCACGAGCCTCGCCCGACGGGGCAGAAGGTGCGCATGTGATTCCGTCATGACTCTGGATTCCGAGACCAAGGCCGTCGAGCTGCCCGAGGACCATGCCGATGAGCTGCGGCTGTGGCTCCGGATGCTGACCTGCGCGACCCTTATCGAGGGCGAGATCCGCGGCCGGCTGCGTGAGCGCTTCGACGTCACGCTGCCGCGTTTCGACCTGATGGCGCAGCTGGACAAGGCGCCCGACGGCATGACCTTGTCCGACGTCTCCAAGCGTATGATGGTGTCGAACGGCAACGTCACCGGGCTGGTGGAGCGTCTGGTCGAATCCGGCCATCTCGACCGCCGCACTTCGGAGACTGACCGTCGTGTCCAGGTGATCCGGCTGACCAAGCTCGGCCGCGCCGAATTCCGCAAGATGGCGGCCGAGCACGAGACCTGGATCGCGGATATCTTCGGCGAGCTGACGCCGAAGGACGTCCGCGAGCTGATGCGGCTGCTGGCCAAGACCAAGGGATCGGCGCAGAACGCCGTGAAGCGCCGGCAGGATTGAGGCCGGGCTGTCGCATCGGCGAAGGCCGGGCCGCCATCGCGCGCGGCAAACGCTCAAACAATTTGCGGGCAGTGCACAATCTTCGGCTCTTGCGCCTGAATGTTTTAAGTATAAAATGTTTAGGACTGAAATGTGCCGGGCGTCTTTCCTTTCAGACAGGAGCGTGTGATGGCCACTGCCGCCAGTGTTCAGATCCACGACAAGGCTCAACTTCCGGACAGCGCAGGCGGGAACGCGCATAGCGCCCACGTCGATACGTTTGCTCGGGACCATCTGCCGCCGCGTGAACTGTGGCCCGACTTCGTGTTCAATAGGCCCGAATTTCAATACCCGGCGCGGCTGAACTGCGTGACGCATTTCGTCGACCGCTGGGTCGCGGAAGGGCGGGGCGATGCGCCATGCATCATCACGCCCGAGGCCAGCTACACCTATCGTGAGCTGCAGGTGCTGGTGAACAAGATCGCCAATGTCCTGGTCGGCGAGCTCGGCCTCGTGCCCGGCGGCCGGGTGCTGCTGCGCTCCGCCAACAATCCCATGATGGTCGCGACCTATCTCGCCGTCATCAAGGCCGGCGGCATCGTCGTCGCCACCATGCCGCTGTTGCGCGCCAAGGAGCTGTCCTATCCGATTCAGAAGGCGCAGATCGCGCTGGCGCTGTGCGACGGCAAGCTCGCCGACGAGATGGAAAAGACCCGCGCGGTCGCGCCGGCGCTGAAGCAGGTCGTGTACTGGGGCAACGGGCAGCCTGATGCGCTGGAAGCGCGGATCGCAGACGCCAGCCCGGATTTCACCGCGGTCGATACCGCGTCCGACGATCTCTGCCTGATCGCCTTCACTTCGGGCACGACGGGGGACCCGAAGGGCACGATGCATTTCCACCGCGACATGCTCGCGGTGTGTGACGGCTACGCACGCAACGTGCTGCGCGCCAACCAGAGCGACCGCTTCATCGGTACGGCGCCGCTCGCGTTCACCTTCGGCTTCGGCGGCGTGCTGTTCCCGATGCATATCGGCGCGTCCTACGTGGTGCTGGAGAAGGCCTCGCCGGACGATCTGCTCGCCGCGATCGAGCGCGACAAGGCGACGGTCTGCTTCACAGCGCCGACGGCCTATCGCGCCATGCTGAGCAAGCTCGAAGGCCGTGACATTTCGTCCCTGCGAAAATGCGTCTCCGCCGGCGAGACCTTGCCAAAGCCGACCTTCGACGCCTGGCTCAAGGCGGCCGGGCTCAAGCTGATGGACGGCATCGGCTCGACCGAGATGCTGCACATCTTCATCAGCGCGACCGAGGACGAGATCCGTCCCGGCGCCACGGGCAAGCCGGTGCCGGGCTACGAGGCGAAGATCGTCGACGACGAGGGCCGCGACGTGCCGCCGGGCACGATGGGGCGGCTCGCCGTACGTGGTCCCACCGGCTGCCGCTATCTCGCCGACGAGCGCCAGCGCAAATATGTCCAGAACGGCTGGAACGTCACCGGTGACACCTATGTGATGGATGAGGACGGCTACTTCTGGTACCAGTCGCGCTCGGACGACATGATCGTGTCGTCCGGCTACAACATCGCCGGCACCGATGTCGAAGTCGCGCTGCTGACGCATCCCGCGGTCGCCGAATGCGGCGTCGTCGGCGCGCCCGACGAGGCCCGCGGCATGGTCGTGAAGGCCTATGTTGTGCTGGCGACCGGCACCGAGGGCAGTCCGGCGCTGATCGCGGAGCTTCAGGAGCATGTCAAACGCGAGATCGCGCCGTACAAATATCCGCGCGCGATCGAGTTCGTGACGCAGCTGCCCAAGACCGAGACCGGCAAGCTGAAGCGGTTCGCCCTGCGGCAGATCGCGCAGGCCGCTGCTGCGCCATCGCCAGGCACGGCCGCGTAGCACAGGCAGGGAGAAACGTTCGTGAGCACGACCAAAGCGCCCACGCTCGCCGCGGTGAAGCAGGATGAGGCAGGCCTGCGCGTGTTGCAGCCGAGCGGCTGGCCGATGCCGAAGGGCTACGCCAACGGCATCAGCGCGGACGGGCGGATCGTCGTCACCGGCGGCGTGATCGGCTGGGATCAGAACGAGCAGCTGGCCGATGGCTTCGTGGCGCAGGTGCGGCAGGTGCTGGAGAACATCGCTGCGATTCTGGCCGAGGGGCATGCGCGGCCGGAGCATCTGGTGCGGCTCACCTGGTACGTCGTCGACATGGACGAGTATCTCGCCAATCTGAGGGAGCTCGGCAGGATCTATCGCGAGATCTTCGGCAGTCACTATCCGGCGATGGCGCTGGTGCAGGTGGTGCGGCTGGTCGAGAAGGCGGCGCGGGTGGAGATCGAGGCGACCGCGGTGGTGCCGCGGTAGAGCCCGACCTTGCATCTGCAGGCGTCGGCGAGCGCGACCGGGCGAGCCTGCGTTCCAGAGACAGTGAGAGCTGATCGAGACGCTTCGGCGCATAGGATCGCCGGCTTTCGCCGACGATGACGATTGGGTGCGTCGTTGCTTCATCGTCTCACACGTCGAGGCGCACTCGCCCGTCCTCGCAACGCCAATGGCGTTCGAGCTATGTCGATCGTGACCCTCTTGAAAATCGAGGGCGCAGGGAAGGCCGGGTGTTCACCACACCCGCGGCCCCCGTGCGGAGAAAATGCACGGGGCAGGAACCACAGGTGGGCCGAACATTCCGGCCTTCCCTGCGCGATGGTCTGACGGCTTATACGTGGTCTCCCTGGTGCGCCGGGCTTGTTGGCCACCATAGCCCGTGCAATGCGCGAGCATTACCACGTGCGTGATACCAGCATCGGGGTATCAGGACATCACGACTTCACCGTACGCCGCCGCATCACTCGTCCGCGCGAGATGCGCATGATGCAACAGCGTCCACCGCGACCTGCCTCACGTATCGTGACGACGCGTACGCCCCTCTTCACGAAGCAGGATGGCCGCTAGCATCGTTGTGATTTGCCCGACGGTGCAAGGCCGCCGTGGTGCGACATGGTAACGCGACGGGCAAATACAGAGAGATCACAGTTCGTTTGCGGTGCCGGCTTCGCGAGCAAATATGGCAGGCCGTGGGGTTGAGCCGAACGAAAGGCCAGGAATCGCCATGCAGCAGCCAAAAACCTGTTCGAGCGTGGCGGCGTCGTGGCACGTGCGAGCAGGGGGCGGATCTTGGATTGGAAATTGTTGGTAACGACGGCGCTGGCCGCGGGCATCGGCGCCGCCGTCGGAGGGCTGGCGCTGGCGAGCACCGGCGGCGGCATCGAGCATCAGGCCGATGCGAAGATGCTGGAGATCGGCGTGGCCATCCTGCGCGAGCCGGCGCGGGTGGACGATGATCCGATGCGGTCGTGGGCGGTCAGGGTCGTCGAGAAGAAGTCCGGCGTCAGCTTCACCGACCCGCAGCGCGCCGCGCTGTTGAAGCGGGCGGCGGGGGCACGATAAATCGGCGGGCGGCCTCGCGACACAAACGAGATGTCGTCCCGGCGAACGCCGGGACCCATACCGCGTGATGTTGCGAGGAATGTCACTGCCAGTTGCCTGTCACATCCCGGCCGGTGGTCATGGATCTCCGCTTTTTGGCGGGGACGACAGTTGTGAGTGTGTAGGGTGGGCAAAGGCGCGCCCGTGCAATGATTGTTGTCCGCGCTGTCTGAGCGCGCCGTGCCCACCGCCCACGGGGATGGAGCGTTGGTGGGCGCACCATCGTGCGGCTTGCGCCGCGCGATGTCTTTGCCCACCCTACGGACTAACTACTCGCTATTGATACGCCGACACGATGTCGCTCACCGCGCGCTCGAGCTGTTGTGCGGTCGCGCAGGGGCGTACCACGTTGCAGAAGGTCTGATAGCGCGGCATCTCGGAATCGCCCCAGCCCCAGGTCACGCGTCCCTCCGGATTGAGCCAGACCACGCGCTTGGCGCGTTCGGAGATGCGCTTCAGAATGTCGGCGCGCGGATCGAGATTGTTGCTGCGGGCATCGCCGAGCACGATCACGGTGGTCTGCGGCGTCACCGATGCCATGAACTGCTTCTCGAAATCGACCAGCGACGTACCGTAGTCGGACGAGCCGAAACCGACCTTATCCATGATCTCGGCCATGGCCTCCTCGGCCGATTTTTGCTCCAGGATCTCGCTGACCTCGATCAGATGGCCGGAGAATGCGAACGACCTGACGTCGCTGACCACGTCGTGCAGGCTGTGGATCAGCAGCAGGAAGAAATCCGAGACGCGGGCGACCGAGCCGGAGACGTCGCACAGCGCCACGATCTTCGGCCGATCACGATGCCGCCGCTTCCAGGCAGTGAGAAAGGGCACGCTGCCCCAGGCCGCATTGCGGCGGAGGGTGCGGCGGACGTCGAGATGGCCGCGGCGCTGGCGTTTGCGCGGCTTGCTATAGCGCTCGCGCAGGCGGCGCGCGATCTGCCGGATCAGCGCGCGCATCGCGGCGACCTGGCGCGGCTCGATGCGTGACAGCTGGGCGTTGCGCAGGATCTCGTGGCGCAGGTTCTCGGTCTCCTCGCGGCCATAGAGCGCCAGCGCCTGCGCGACGGCATCGCGCACCGTCTCGCGCAGGCCATCGAGCCCGGCCTGCAGCCGCTCGGCCAGCGCCGGGTTGCTTTCCGTCAGGGCGTCCAGATCATCGCGCAGCCGCTGGATGCCCATCGTCTCCAGCATGCGGCTGGAGAACAGGCCGCGCTGGGTGAA
>JBARNF010001134.1:0-1527 GCA_049802835.1 Bradyrhizobium sp. | reverse complement strand
AACTCGGTGACGGTCAGCGTCACCGGCTCGTTCTTCCAGGTGCAGGTGTGGCGCTCCGGGTCCATGCGCAGGAGGCCGCGATCGAGCGCCTTGGCGTCGTTCTCCTTCGGCAGCGCCGTCGGATCCTTCGGCTGCGAGCGGCGCAGCACGGCCTTGACGCGCTCGACCAGCAGCCGCTGCGAGAACGGTTTGCGGATGAAATCGTCCGCGCCCATCTTCAGGCCGAACAGTTCGTCGATCTCCTCGTCCTTGGAGGTGAGGAAGATCACCGGCAGGTCGGACTTCTGCCGCAGCCGCCGCAATGTCTCCATGCCGTCCATGCGCGGCATCTTGATGTCGAGGATGGCGAGATCCGGCTGACTCGTCCGAAAGCCGTCGAGCGCCGACGCACCATCAGTGTAGGTCATGATGCGATAGCCTTCGGCCTCGAGCGCGATCGAGACGGATGTAAGAATGTTGCGGTCGTCATCGACCAAGGCGATTGTGGGCATGAGCCTGCTTTCAGAGTCTGGTTAGCCGAGACTGCGATAATCCGGATAAGGGCCGCATAAATGGGCTTCGAACATGGTCAACGAGCAATGCAAGCTGGGCTGAAGTGTGACCGAGTTCCACAAATACCATGGCAAAGTCTTGTGCCGTGCCTAAGTCTACAGCCCGTTTAGCCGAAAAAAGGCCTTCATTGCAACAGGATGGACGAGGGAAAGACGATGCAGCCGAGCTTTAACCCTAACCGCGTCACCGCGTCCCTGCTGCGACGGAGCCGGCAGGGCGCACTTGCGACCCTGATGACGGGCTCGGGCGATCCCTATTGTTCCCTCGTCAACGTCGCCACCGCCGCCGATGGTGCACCGATCATCCTGATCTCGCGTTTGGCCGTGCACACCAAGAATGTGCTGGCGGATTCGCGGGTGTCGCTGATGCTCGATGAACGCGCGCCGGGCGATCCACTGGAAGGCGCGCGAATCATGCTGTCAGGAACGGCCTCGCAAGCCACGGACGAGAATCGTGCAGCGCTGCGCCGTCGGTATCTCAATGCGCACCCTTCCGCTGCGGACTACGCCGATTTCGCCGACTTCTCGTTCTTCCTCATTCGTCCCTCCGGCACGCATCTCGTCGCCGGCTTCGGCCGCATCGTCGATCTCAAGCCCGAGCAGTTTCTCACCGATGTCTCCGATGCGGCCGCGCTGCTCGACGCCGAGCAGGGCGCCGTCGATCACATGAATGCGGATCATCGCGACGCGCTCGCTCTCTATGCGACGAAGCTGCTCGGCGCCGACGCTCAGGAGTGGCGCTGCAGCGGCTGCGATCCTGAAGGACTCGATTTGATGGCTGACGGCAGGACGTTGCGGCTGGATTTCCCCGAGCGCGTCACCTCGCCCGGCGAGCTGCGCAAGATGCTGGTCCGACTTGCCGACGAAGCAAGGGGAAGGGCTGATAACTAATTAGTTTGAGCGTAGATCTGCTTAAGTTGGCTTCGCGTCGCTATGGCGGTGCGCTCCCTCTCCCCGTTCTTCACGGGGAGAGGGT
>JBARNF010001133.1:0-4691 GCA_049802835.1 Bradyrhizobium sp. | reverse complement strand
TGATGTCGACCGGACGCAACGTCTATGAGGAGCTGGGCTCCGGCTTCACCCTGATCGAGCTCGGCGCCGGCGATGCGGGAATCGCCTTCGCCCGCGCCGCCTCCGATCTCGGCGTGCCGCTCAAGGTGATCAGCGACACGCCCGCGCGCGGGCGCGAGAAGTATCAGGCAAAGCTGGTCTTGATACGCCCCGACCAGTTCATCGCCTGGGTCTCGGACGGCCTGTCGGACGACCGGTCCGAACCGACCCGCGTGCTGCAGCGCGCGATCGGTGCGGCGGGGTGAGGAGATCGCGGCCGCTTCATGGGAAATCATGCGTCGGCGAGGACTAGACTGCTTCGCCTGACGTACTCAAATCTGTGTGTATTTTGTGCACTGTCAATGTAACCGTAACGCTCCAATCGGTGATCTACTGGTCGGTGATGTCATGCTCGCCCAGAAGATCGCGCTGGAAAGCTGCGAGAACCGCGCGATCGAAGTGGCCAGAAGATTCGCTCCGACCGGTTTCATGTTCCGGTGAGATCGGCTCCTTGGTTGAGCCGCGACGGCTTTTCGGCTCGGGTTTCGGCGATAGATCAAAGTCGATCGGCTAACGGGGGAGCAACACGCGGCTGCAAGACCTTCAATAGGCCGCCGGCATTGTCTTCCAGCCAAGCCGTGAGGTCTCGGATACCGTGAAGTCCTTCCAGGACTTTTCCGCGTTGCGGTTCGAAGGCGGCCGTTGGGTCGATGCCGGGGGTCGCCTTTCGAATGAACAGAGCCTTGCCTGAAACCTCTAGGGAGAATCCTGAGCCCTCCAGCAATCCGCTCTGGGCAAGCGCGGTCTTCCCGTCCGAGAGACCGTCAAATTGAAGGTTTGCGTACTTGGTGGTCACCTTCGAGCCGAACTCGTGCTTAATGCGCACCCTTGGAAAGTTTGCCGGTAGCATGGCTCCGTCGAAGAATTTCGTGATCGCCTTCGGGCTATCGCTGGACGCCCTGATCGTCAGAGCTGGAATTACTTCTGCAGCGAGATGCGCGTACAGTTCCGAGAAAGCCCGCTTCTCTGGAAGAGTGATCGGCGACCAGGCCCCAGCCCGTTTTCCGCACAACGCCTCCAACAGCAAAATACGAGCAGCCAGTCGACTGGTGAGCTCTGGAGACAAGGCTTCCTTCTCGATGCGAGATCTAAGAAAGTCAATGATCTCCTCGATCGCAACGCAATCGTCGAAGAATTCGCGGCCTACCAAAGCCGAAAACTTCGCCGCAGGAGCGACAAGAACTGCGCACGCGGCCTGTGCGCCCAACTCGTCACGACACCGCGCGAGTTCGGCGGCGTAGGACTCCGCCTGTCCTGGCTGGAAATCCGCGGTCACCTTGCTCTCGATCAGAACGCAGGCAAGCAATTGCCCCTGTTGATCAAGCCAAGCCATCTGGACGTCTGTTTGGCGGTTGTCCTGAAGTCGCTGGGGCGACTTGCCGAGTTGGACCACCCCGATCTGCGGGGGCATGAAGGACTGGTTCAGGCGAGCCAACAGCCAAAGTCGGAACACATCGGATGAATGCAACTCCTCGACCAAGAAGTTGTCGAGATCGCGCTCTCGCACGCGGTCTTGGAACAATCGTTCTTCGTTCAAATTGCATTCTCCCTGCCACTTCTCAGTCCCAATAACTACTTCACAGAACTCCCCTTGCAACAACGCGGTCTCAGCGAATTTGGTGTTACGGTGATAGTGTACGAAATAGGTCACTTGGTTGGTGCGGCCGAAGCGGTACCCTTGCCGGTGCCGTCTCGACGACCTTAATCGGAGGAGACGCCCCAAGCCGCCTCCGAAGCCTATTATAAACTAATGCGTGCAGTGACGCACGAACTTGAACGGCACCTCCCCCTTCGCTTCCGCCACCCGAGGGGCAATTTCCGCATTGCCGTCATGGGTTACGGTGACGCTGAATTTTACTCACCTCACCCCGAGTGTCCGGCGTGATCAGGGCACATCCAGCTTGGCGTTCTTGTTCAGCAGATCTCCGCGATTGTCGGTCACGATGATCGTAGTCGTTCGCGCTCGCGAACCTAATGAGGTTCCAGTGCCGCCGACCGCTCCTACCAGCCGCTCCTGTCGAGATGGGTGACATCGTCGGCATGATAGCCTCGCGCCTTCGCTTTTCCGAGCCGCGCACCGCTCAGGCACTCGTCGATCAAAGCCGTTCGCTCGACGGTTAGCCGCTTGCGTCGACATGCCGGCGGGGGGCGTGGCAATGATCCGCCCTCACCCAGGGATCACGCGGCAGCCTTACGCCTTTCGCACCGTCCGCAGGAATCCCTCCACTGCGACGCGAAAACGGTCGGCGTCGGTCGACATCCGGCGCACGGAGTCGACCATCGCGGCGCCCGCGTTGCCGGTCTGCCGGTTCAGCGCGGCCACCGAGCCGATCGTATCGGTGACGGCGCGGGTACCTTGGGCGGCCTGCTGGAAATTGCGCGAGATCTCGGTGGTCGCGGCGCGCTGCTGTTCGACCGCGGCCGCGATCGCCGTCATCTTCTCATCGATGCCGGAGATGTTGAGGCTGATCGCGCGGATCGCCTCGACCGATTCGCCGGTGGCGGCCTGGATCTCGGCGATCTGCCGGGTGATGTCCTCGGTCGCGGTTGCCGTCTGCGATGCGAGGTTCTTGACCTCGCCGGCGACCACCGCAAAGCCGCGGCCGGCATCGCCCGCACGCGCCGCCTCGATGGTGGCGTTCAACGCCAACAGGTTGGTCTGGCTGGCGATCGCGGTGATCATCTTGACCACTTCGCCGATGCGGTTGGCGGCGCGGTCGAGCATCTCGACGGTGGCGTTGGTCTGCGCCGCCTTCTCGACCGCATGCCGGGCGTCGGCAGCGGAGCCCTGCACCTGGGCGGCGATCTCGGAGACCGATGCCGTCAGCTCTTCGGTCGCGGCTGCGATGGTTTCGAGATTGCTGGTCGCGGTCTCCGCCGCGTTGGCGACCGCTGCGGTCTGCGCGCTGGAATCATCCACCAGCGTGCGCACGTCGGTGGCGCTGGAATCGAGCTGGCCGGTCGAGTCGCTCATGCTGACGATGACGGCCTGCACGGTGTCGTCGAAGCTGCGGCATGCGCTGTCGATCGCCTGGGAACGTTCCAGGCGCCGGCTCTGATCGAGCTCGCGTTCCCCAGCCAGCCGTTCTGCGGTCGCGGCGCTCTCGCGCAGGCCCTCGAGCGCCGCGGCCATCGCGCCGAATTCATCGGCATGACGCGACTGCGCCACCGGCGTCTGGTAATCGCGCTGACCGATGCGCTCGATCGCCTGCATCAGCACGCGGACCGGGCGCACCAGCCGGACGCGCACGGCGATCAGCGCCACGGCCGCCAGAAGCAGAGCGGCGACGAAGGCGATGGATTGCATGATCAGGCTGCTCAACGCGGCCGCCTTGATCGCGTCGGCGCGGGCAATCGAGGTATCGAGCGCCTTGGTTCCCATGGCGACCGCACCCTGGAACGGTCCCTGGCACAACGCATTCCACTCGGGTGCCGGCATGGCCGGCTTTCCGCTGCCGTCGAGCCCCTTGATCACCTCGTCAATCCGCTGATGCGCCGCGTCGATTTCGGCCCGCGACGTCTTGACCACGGCAGCCAGTTCAGAGCCTCCGGCTGCCGACAGGAGGTCATCCAGACCGGTCCAGCCGGCGCTGACGGCGCTCCGCCATTGTGCGACCTGGAGCTTCTGCGTGTCGTCGAGCGGCTTGGAGCTGTTGACGTTGGGGCGCAGCCCCGGGCACTGTTGGCCATAGCGATCACGCACCTGCCAGGCCAGGCGGCGGGCCTGCACCATCTTCGCGATCGCGGGATCGGTCATCCAGACGCGGTTGGAGACGGCCAGCGAGGCCGCATTGGCGGCGTCGAGCGTCCGGGTCATCTGGTCATACCAGGCGCTGACACGCGCCAAGGCGCGCTCGGCGCGCGGCCGCGCCGCCTCCTCGTACAGCAGATTGAACTGCGGCAAGGTCGCGGCCCAGCTCGATTTCAGCTTGGCGACCAGATCGTCGCGTTCGGACATGTCGACGCCTGCAAGCGCGGCGAGAATGCCTTCATACTTGGCGGTCTCGATGCCCTGATACTCGGTGAGGCGGGCACGCGGATCATCCTCGCTCAGCAGCACGCTCTGGATGTCGCCGCGGTGGCCGCGCATGACGAAAACGTTCTGGAAGATCACCTTGTCGGCCGCCGCGAGCTGTTCGGTCGCAACGCTCTCGCTGTAGCGTCCCGCCGCGCCGCTCATCAGGACGGCTGTGGACGCCAGGATGCCCGCCGCCAGCACAGCCAGCAGCGTCATCAGCAGATTACTCACAGACTTCGTCATTGCGCACCGTCCTGCAACAGAAAGTAGCAAAATGATGCACTTGCACGAATTTTGTCTTAACCATGGGATCGTCACACCGGCCGCGGAGGTAATTAGTTGCCGAAAAACCCGCTCTCTTTCAATAAAGCCGCCGCTCGTCGTGGCTCGCGCACCGCGCACGCGGCGGCTGAAGATCGCCTGCGCCGCCGTGGTGCTGCTCGTGACCTTCGCGCTGGCGAGCCTTATTACGGTGACAGTGCATAAAACTTTCTCCGCCCGTTCTCACACTCCACCCACCCGACGGGCAATTCCCGCAATCCCCTCATGCGCAAACTGCCCGTCGAGCCAGTTTGTCGCACGCGCGGACCTTGCC
>JBARNF010001132.1:0-1797 GCA_049802835.1 Bradyrhizobium sp. | reverse complement strand
TCGTGGCGTCGAACGCGCCACCGCTCCGTGCCGCCCCGCTGCCGCAGGCGCCGGCTTTGCCCTCCAACGGATTGCCGGACAAGCTCGACCTCAGGACCGCCGTTCGCGCCGAGCTGGTTCTCGACGGCCCCGACTGGCGCGCGCCGGCCCAGTTCAGCGCGTCCAGCGCTCCCGCCTTCCAGGCCAAGGCCGGCCGCGTCGTCGTGCTGGCACTGGCCAATAAGACGGCCGGCACCAAGGTGGTGCACCTGCATGGCCAGCCGTTCCGGCTGCTCGACCGGCTCGACGACGGCTGGAAGCCCTATTGGCTCGACACGCTGGCGCTGGAAGCCGGGCAGACCCAACGCATCGCATTCCCGGCCGAGGCCAGCGGCCGGTTCCTGATCGAGAGCATGGCCACGAGCTGGACGGCGCCGCGCCAGTTGCGGTGGTATGAGATCAAATAAGGAAACGAGCCAGGGAGAACTCCCATGACCACAGCCGCCATCACCGGCGTCACCGCGCGCGCCGTCGTCACCCCCATGAAGCGTCCGCTTCGCAACGCCTTCGGGATCATCGACGCCGGCCCGCTGGTGCTGATCGACGTCAAGACCGATCAGGGGGTTACCGGCCATTCCTACCTTTTCGCCTACACCAAGCTCGCCTTGAAGCCGCTGGTGCTGCTGGTCGAGGAGATCGGCCGCGAGCTCACGGGCAAGGCGCTGGTCCCGTTCGAGCTGATGAAGAGCATGGACGCCAAATTCCGCCTGCTCGGCTGGCAGGGACTGGTCGGCATGGCCGTCTCGGGCCTCGACATGGCGTTCTGGGATGCGCAGGGGCAGATCGCAGGCAAGCCGGTGGTCGAGCTGCTCGGCGGCGCCGCGCGGCCCATCCCCGCCTATGACAGCTATGGCGTGCTCGATGCCGCGGCCGACCAGCGCACCTTGCGCAGCGCGCGCGACGAGCACGGCTTCCGGGCCATCAAGACCAAGGGCGGCCACGGCGATCTCGCCACCGACGAAGCGATGATCGAGGGCCTGCGCACCCTGCTCGGCCCGGACATGGCGCTGATGCTCGACTTCAACCAGTCGCTCGACCCCGCTGAGGCCACGCGCAGAATCAGCCGTCTTGCCGTTTACGACCTGACCTGGATCGAGGAGCCGGTGCCGCAGGAGAATCTCTCGGGACATGCACAGGTGCGCAAGCGCTCGGAGATCCCGATCCAGGCCGGCGAGAACTGGTGGTTTCCGCGCGGCTTTGCCGAAGCGATCGCAGCCGGCGCGTCGGATTTCATCATGCCGGACCTGATGAAGGTCGGCGGCATCACCGGCTGGCTCAACGTCGCAGGGCAAGCGGACGCCGCCTCGATCCCGATGTCGAGCCACATCCTGCCCGAGGCGAGCGCGCATGTGCTCGCCGTGACGCCGACGGCGCATTGGCTCGAGGTGCTGGATTTCGCCGGTGCCATCCTCGCCGAACCGCTCCAGGTCACCGGCGGCGCAGTCACCGCACGCGGCCCCGGCCTCGGGCTCGCCTGGAACGAGAGCGCGGTCGCGAAGTATCAGGTCACGTGAGAAACGCGGGCGATGCCCCGACAAACCCAACTGTCATCGCCCGGCTTGACCGGGCGATCCAGTACGCCGTGACGCTTGTCATCACGCCGAGAGGCCGCAGCGTACTGGATGCCCGCCGGAGCCTGTCCTTGGGGTCGCCGAAGGCGAGACCCGGGGGTGTGCATGACAGCCGTTGCGTGGAGGCGAAATCCAGGGATCGAAGGCTTCCGACGGCGCCGCGGCGCGTCAATACTCGATCCCGAGC
>JBARNF010001131.1:0-20448 GCA_049802835.1 Bradyrhizobium sp. | reverse complement strand
TTGATGGTGTTGGCCTCGGCCAGGAAGGCGGCCCAGAAATTGGTCTGCGCCTGGTTGTCCTGGAACTTGGTAACGGTGCCGGTCAGCCCGCCCGGATCCTCGGCGAAGCCGCCGGCATGACCGGCCGCGCCGTTGCCGCCGGCTGCGGTATTCAAGTTTGCGTCGTTCTGAACGATGTCGATGATGTCCAGCAGATTGTCGGCGGTGCCGCGTAGCGCGGCCTGATTGCCGGTCGTTGCGGCCGCATCGTATTTGTTGAGCTGCAGGTTGATCTGCCCGAGTACGGTCTGCAGATGAACTGTCGTCAGCGCAGCCGCGTTCGCGGTCTCGCCAGCTTCGATCTGGGCGAGCTGCGTCTTATTGTTGAGGATGGCGGTCAGGCCCTGCTGAACCGCGGTGAAATCGGCATTGATCTCTTGCAGGTTCCCCGTGTTGATGCCACCGGAGGCCACCTCGACCGCCTTGTCGAACACGAGGCCGACGTCCTTGAGGCTGTTGCCGGCGGTGGCGGCGGCCAGGCTCGCCGGATCGTCCGCACCGGCAGGGGACGTCTGGAAGGCGACGTCCTGGCCGCCGGTGTTGGCGAGGAAGGGCACATTGTTCAGCGCGCTCGCAAGATGCGCGTCGTTATGGATCTCCTGCAGGATCTCCTGCTGCAGCGCATGGATCGTCTGGCTGGCCGCGGAATGAGTGGTGGCGTTCGCGAACTGCCCCGCTGCCTGCAGCAGGGTGCCGAGCTGCCCCTCGACATTGGTGAGAACGGCGGTGTCGGTGGCGTTCAGTGCGAACGTCTTGCCACCCAGAGTGACTTGGCCCGGATTGGCGAGCATGGCGGCGATATCGGTCTGCACCGCCGTGATGTCGGCCTGATAGCTGGTAAGGAAGGCCGGCGAGTTGCCGCTATTGGCGAGACTGAAGAGGCCGAGCGAGGCGCGCACCGCATCGTTGAAGACGACGCCGGCCTGTACCAGGTCCGTCGAATGCTGGATCGCAGTGGCGCGCGTCAGCAGGTTCGAGGTGCCATTGGCGAGTGCGGTGGGGCTGAAATTCACCGGCGTGGTGTGCATTCCGCCGGTACCCGTTCCGCCGCCGCCCGTGCTCGGGGGAGTGGTCGTCGTCCCACCGGTGCCGTTGGCGATGTTCGGGGTTGCCGTGACCGGGATCGTGCCGTGGGCGAGGCCGTGCACCGAGGTGGCGGTGGACACCGTGGTTGCCGTGCCGACATAGGTCGCACCGCCGATGGCGATGTTGTTGCCGGAGACGTCCATCGCGTCTGCCGCGAAGCCCTGGCCCGCCGCGGCGATCGCGGCCTTGTCGGCGGCGAGCGCGGCGCCGGTGTCGCCGTTGAGGATGCCCTGCAGGCCCTTCACTGCCGCACCCGTATCGGCCTCGAGCGTACCGCTGAGCAACTCGTTGTCAAAGCGACCGCGGAAGATGTTGCCTTGGGCGGCGTCGAAATTGGCGCCGAACTGCTGATAGTTCTGGATCTGTGTGACCAGAGCCGCGCTGGCTTGCGCACCGCCGGTCGAAATCTTCTGCAGGGTCGCGTTGATAGTATTGCCTTCGGCCAGGAAGGCAGCCCAGAAATTGGTCTGCGCCTGGTTGTCCTGGAACTTGGTGACGGTGCCCGTCAGCCCGCCCGGATCTTCCGCGAAGCCGCCGGCATGGCCGGGCATGCCATTGCCGCCGGCCGCCGTGTTCAGGTTGGCATCGTTCTGGATGATGTCGATGCTGTCGAGCAGGTTGTCCGCGGTGCCGCGCAGCGCAGCCTGATTGCCGGTGGTTTCCGCCTTGGCATATTGATTGAGCTCGAGATTGATCTGGCCCAGCACGGTCTGCAGGTGGACCGTCGTGAGTGCCGCGGCGTTCGCGGTCTCACCTTTCTCGATCTGGGCGAGCTGGGTCTTGTTGTTCAGGATGTTGGTCAGGCCTTGGGAGATCGCGGTGAGATCGGTCGTGACCTCCTGGAGATTGGCCGTGCTGATGCCGCCGGAGGCCAGGTCGACCACCTTGTTGAACACGACGCCGACGTCCTTGAGCGTGTTGCCCGCCGTGGCTGCGGCCAATCTGGCGGCGTCGTCGGCACCGGCCGGCGTGTTCTGGAACGCGACGTCCTGGCCTCCGGTGTTGGCCAGGAACGTCACCTTGTTGAGGGCCCCGGAGAGATGCGCGTCGCCGTTGATCTCCTGCAGGATCTCCTGCTGAACCGCGTGAACCGTCTGGTCCGCCGCCGTGATCGTTGCGGCGTTGGTGGTCTGCTGCGCGGCCGTGATCAGCGTCGAGATCTGAGCCTGCACGTTGGTGAGGACGGCGGTGTCGGTGGCATTCAGCGTGAAGGTCTGGCTGCCAAGGGTCACCTGTCCCTGATTGGCGAGCATCGCGGCGATATCGTTCTGAACGGCATGAAGGTCGGTGGTGTAGCTGCCAAGGAACGGGTTCGAGTTTCCACTGCCTGCCTGCGTGAAGAGGCCAAGTGATGCGCGGACCGCGTCGTTGAACACGACGCCGGCCTGGACCAGGTCGGTCGACAGGTTGAGCGCGGAGGCGCGCACCAGCAGGTTCGACGTGCCGTTGGCCAGGGCCGTCGCGTTGAAGGTGTTATTCGCCATGGATCATCTCTCCCCAAATTCATCCGACGCCCGGCGGGGCCCCGTCGCGAAATTGGCCAGACGATGCTGAGCTGCATCGGCCCTGCCGCGGAACGCGTCGCGCGTTTGAACTGCGCCTCGCGCCAATGCGATGTTGTGTCACGCGCCGATCTGTCGCGCGCTACTTTGTCGCACGTGCTATCTGGTCGCAGCATTCGGGCCAAAAGAGGCGTGCGACGGTTCGCAAATCTGGTGATGTTGTGGCGAATTGCGCCTGTGGCGACGCCGCCTCCACCTGCGGTCAAGTGCTTGAATCCTGGGACCAAGCCGAAATGCAGGATGCGTCAATCTGACGCTCATTGCATCTTCCCGTCAAGATGTTGCCCGGATCTCGACGCAGGCACGCGGTCCGAACCTATCGGCGCGGAGAGGGCCGCAGCGCGCATCGGACGGTGTCGCGCTGCGTCGAAGCGGTGCGGGCTTTGCTACAGACAGTGGGAAGGCGAGGGCGTCCGGGTGCCGCTATTGGCAGCTGCGTTGCCGCTCAGGAGGGAGTGCTGCCTCTGCGTTGGACCAGCAGCGCGATCCTGATCTTCTGCAGCAGGGTGTTATAGAGCTGGTTCCAAACTGGATCCTGACCATTCGCTTCCAGCCCGCGTTTTGTCAGGCCGAGGCTGACCTGGTAGACGGCAAGTGCGTCATCGACGTTCCCGGTGGGAAGGAAGGCATCGCCCAGGTTCTGGTAGGACGTCGCGAGCGCTTTCTGCAAAACGGGATCGCTGGGAGCGGCGTTGGCAAGCTGGGTGACCAGTGCAGCGTTGGAGCGACGGTGCTCGAAAGCCTCTGCATGATGGCCTTGAGCCGCAACCACATCCGCCAGGAGTGCGTGGCACCATGCGAGATCGCGCTGAAAGCCGACGTTGGTCCGGTGCGCCGCGTTCAGCCGCTGAGTGATGGCGAGGCTGGCGGAATAGGCTGCCTTTGAGCCCTCGAGATTGCGCTGAACGAACAGCACGGCGCCGATCCGGTTCAACGCAACTGACAGGTTTCGTTGAAAGCCCGCGTTGTCCGGGTCGGCCTCGGTCAGGTGCCGAACGACGGCGATGCTCTGTTTGTAGTTCTGCAGTGCTGCGGCCAAATCGCCGGCACCCGCCATACGGTCGCCCTCCGCGACCTCGGCGGCGGCCCGATCCAGCAGCTTGCCCGCGCCGACCGTCACGCCAACCGCCAGTCCGCCTCCAAACACATCGCCGCGTGCATGCGCCAGCAGAGTGTCGACGGTGAGCGATGCATCGCCGGCTGCGTTGGGCGGTGGAGAACTTGCCGTGAGGGCGTGAGACGGGTCACCTCCCTGGGCCGCGTTCCTCGCCGTCAATTGGCCGGTCGGAGCGGTCGATGATCGCGCTGGCGATTGCGGACGCAATCCGCTCCCGAAACCGGGGATGCTGCGCAACGTCGTTTCGACGTGCGCTGCGGTAATGAGTCGGGTGCATTCGAACTGCCGCGGCGTGCCCTTCAACCGCGGACACCAGAGGGCGTCCTCATGATCGAAGCGGTAACGGACGTCGTTCCAGCAGCTGTTGCAGGCGTGACGGTTGATGATCCGATAGGGAGTCGCAAATTCGTTGGTTGGATGCGTAAATCCGCTGATCAGCACGACGGGAGTGCCGACCGCCCAGGCCAGCCACGAGAGGCCGGAGGACAGGCCGACGAAGAAGGCGGCATGCCTGAGCCAGCGGGCACGCTCCGGCAGCGGCCGATCGCCGGTCTGATCCTCGGCGTCGGCCGGAATTCGCGTTCGAAAATCGCCGTGAGTGCGCTCGGCTTTCTGATCGATGCAGATCACCCGGTAGCCAGTCGCCTTGAGGAAGGCGACGATGCTCTGCCAACCCTCCGGATTGTTCCAGTGCTTGCATTGAGTCGTCGCCTGCACGGCGATGCAGACATAGGGATCTGCGATCGGTCGGCTGTTCTCGCTGAGCGCCACGCGCGGCGGCCGTTCGGCCGTATCGACGCCGAGGATATGGGCTGCGGTACGATGCAGGCCGACCTGCCGGAAATCCCAGGGTTGGTAGACCTGATCGGCGTCGTCGAAGAACAGGGCGACGGAGTAGGTCGCGTAGTATCGTTCCACCCGCACCGAATCGTGGGTGACGAAGGCGATGTCCGGATAGGCGGCGCTAAACAGCGGGATCAGCGGCTCGCCGAGCGCGCAGGTCAGGCGGCACCGATGCAGCTCGTTGAACTTCGCCGCGTAGCTCATCCAGCCGATGACGTCTCCGATCGTGCCGACCGGAAACTGGATCAGCACCTCGCGTTCGCTGGCGTCGTAGTCATGGCGCAGCAGGAATTCTCCCTGTGACCAGACCTCGAGCCTGAACGGGACGAAGTAGCGCTTGGTGCTGTTGACATGTCCCGAGCGCAGGTCGATGTCGAACAGCACGTTGCCGGTCTCGATATCGCTCAGCCGGACGCGCCAGGCCCGTCCATTGTCCGGCAGCATGACCCGGCAGCCGTCGTTGAAGTCGAAACGTAGCCCGTGTGGCCCCTCCTGGGTGGGAATCTCCGCCGGTCGCGGTAGGCGCGGTTTAGCGACGCGATCGGTCGCGTCGGGCGTGGCGCCAAACTGGGCCTCGGCCGGCCGTATCGCGCTTGCCGGAGCCATCGTCCGGTCTGTTGTCCGCGGGAAATTTGCAATGTTCATTCTGAATTGCGGTAGCGGCCTGCGGCCTCCGCAAGGAGGGACGCAGACCGTGGCATTTCGGTTCTACTGCTCGACGAAGGCGCGGCGCCACTGGTCGGTGATCGGCTTCATCAGATAGCTCAGCATCGTGCGGCTACCCGTTTGAACATAAACTTCGGCCTGCATGCCCGGCATGAGATTGACGCCGCCGAGGCGCTGGCGCTCCTCTTCCGACAACGTGATCCTCACCGTGTAGAAGGTCGAGCCCGTCCGCTGATCGTTGGTGGTGTCGGGCGAGACGAACGAAACCTGCCCACTCAGCTTTGGCGTGGTGCGCTGGTTGAAGGCATTGAAGTTGACCAACGCGTCCTGTCCGGTGTGGACGTGATCGATGTCCTTGGGCTGGACGTGGGCCTCGACCTGCAGTTCGTCCGAATCCGGCACCAGCTCCATGACGGTCTCGCCGGGCTTGATCACGCCGCCGATCGTATGGATCGCGAGCTGATGGATGGTTCCGGAGTTCGGCGCGCGCATCTCGATTCGATCCAGCTGATCGCGCGCCGCGACTCCCTTCTCGACGAGGTCGCCCTCCTTGGCCTGCGACTCGCCGAGATCCTTGACGACTTCGCTGCGGAAGTCCTGGTCGATCTTGACGGTCTGCAGTTCGGCTTCGCTGATCTTGGATTTGGTCTCCGCCACGCTGGACACCAACTGGCCGCGTTCACCGTCGATCCGTGCAGCTTCCCGCTGCAGCGTCGTCAGGCGAGTCAACGGCACGAGACGTTTGTCGTAGAGATCCTGAACACCGGCCAACTCGCCCTTGATGAGATCGATCTGCTTGTTCTTCGATTCGAGCTGCGACTCCATGCCGGCGATCTCGTTGTTCAGCTGGACGATGCGCCCTTGCAGGAGCTCCTTCTGGCTCTTTCGAGTGACCGCGCGCGCCTTGAACAGCGCGTTCTCCGACGCAATGACCGCGCGGGCATGCGCGTCATCGGCACGTGACGTCAGCGTCGTCGGATATTCCGGCTGCTCC
Organism: Bradyrhizobium sp.; assembly: GCA_049802835.1. Classification (GTDB taxonomy): domain Bacteria; phylum Pseudomonadota; class Alphaproteobacteria; order Rhizobiales; family Xanthobacteraceae; genus Bradyrhizobium. The sequence goes on along the minus strand of JBARNF010001131.1, from coordinate 14,141 downwards.
AGGCCGTCGCGTTCCGCCGTGAGGCGGGCGATCTTGGCGCGTTGCTCGTTCAATTGCTTGGTGATCGCCTGGAGCTGCGCCTGACTTTGCGTACCATCGAGCCGCACCAGAAGGTCGCCGGCGCTGACGCGCTTTCCGTTGTCGACCTTGATGTCCGCGACGATGCCACCGGTCGGATGCTGGATCGCCTTCACGTTGGATTGCACGACGAGATTGCCTGGCACGACAATGGCGCCAGCGAGCGGCACCAGCGTCAGCCAGCCGCCACCGAGAACCGCGGCCACGAGCAGGACGCGCAAGCCGATGCGCAACTCATTCTCGAACATGCGGCCGACGCGCGGAACGAGTGATTCTTCCGACGTGTCGTCGAGATCGGCCGCCGTTCCCTGGCTGGCGATGAACGTCATGCCCGTTGTCAAGGCCGTGCCGGCGGTCCCGACCAGGCGGCCGACACGGGTCTGCGGGACTGCCGGCGGCTGCATGATGCGGGCCGGCAGATTCTGGGGCGCCATCGCGCGCGGCATTCCACCACGGGTGCCACGGTTCGCGTGCTCGTCCTGCAGATCCAGGAATGGCGATGCAACATCCGGCACGCGCGCAGGAGCCTGCCGGGGCGGGGGCGATATGTCCGGCTCGCGAGATCGCATCGGCGCCGGCCCCGGCCTTTGCCACTCCATCTCGCGGATGCCTTCGGGACGGCGTGCCCGTGGCGCGGGGGTGCCGAGGCCGAGCAGCGACAGCGACACGTCGAGCGCGCGTCCCATCGTGCTGGTCTGCTTCTTCCGCGACTTCGTCCGGACTTGCGACGGCGGCGGGCGCCGTCTCTTCTTGGCTCCGTCGCGGGATCCCCGCCGGTCGCGTGGGTCGGCGTCGCTGCCATCGTCGAAAGCACCCTGCAGCCGCTGCAGCTCCATGATCAGGGCATCGCCCTGTGGACCCACGGCACGGGTCTTCGGTCGCACATAGTCGTCGTCGTCGAACGGCCTGAAATCGTTGATGTGTTTCATTGATCAAGCGCTTTCTGCTGGGGCGGCACGACGAAGCGTTCTCATATTCGGATTCGGCGCCGGGGCGGCAGGGCCGGCGACCCTTGGTGCGGCAGCGGCATGCGTGACGGCCGGTCCGGCGGGCGCCTTGACGCCGGCGACGCGTGCGAAGATCTCCTGGCAGGGACCGAATGCGACGGCCTTACCTTCGTAGAGAACCAGCGCCATGTTGAGCGCGTTGAGCGCACTCGGCCGATGCGAGATGACGATGACGATGCTCTGATTCTGCTGCCGCATGATCTGAATGGCGCGGCTGAGTGCATTCTCGCCGTCGGTGTCCAGATTCGCATTCGGCTCGTCGAGGACGATCAGGAACGGGTCGCCATACACCGCGCGGGCAAGGCCGACGCGCTGACGCTGACCGGCCGACAGCGACATGCCGCCCTGGCCGATTCGCGTCGCATAGCCTTCCGGCAAGCGTAGAATGATGTCGTGGACGCCGGCGATCTGCGCTGCCTTGAGAATGGCGTCCGAGTTCGCATTCTCGTCGAAACGGCAGATGTTGTCGGCAATGCTGCCGTCGAACAGCGCCACGTCCTGCGGCAGATAGCCGATGTGGCTTCCGAGATCCTCGTTGCTCCACTGGTCCAGCGCGGCACCATCGAGCCGGACCGTGCCGTGCAGGGCAGGCCAGATCCCGACCAGCGCCTTCGAGAGCGTCGTCTTGCCGGACGCGCTTGCGCCGAGCAGCGCGAGTCCCGTGCCCGCCTTGATCGAAAACGAGACGTTCTGGACGATCGGCCGGTCCGTGCCTGGCGCCGCGATGGTCAGTTCCTGTACGGTCAGTTCACGGAATGGACGCGGCAAGGCCACCGGGGGCGCTTCCGGCTTCGCGGTCGCCCGGCAGATGTCGCGCAGGCGCACGATGCCCTGACGTGCGGCGACCAGCTGCTTCCAGCTGCCGAGCGCGAGCTCGACGGGTGCGAGTGCGCGGCCCATCAGGATGGACGACGCCATCATGACGCCGCCGGACGCCTGGTCCGACACGACCAGAGCCGCGCCGATTCCGAGCATGCCCGACTGCAGGATGAAGCGCAGCACCTTCGCGGCCGATCCGAGATTGGCATAGACATCGCTCGCGCGAATGTTGTCCTTCAGATAGCGCTCGTTTACGGCGTTCCAGCGCGTCGAGAAGCGCTCCATCATGCCGAGCGCGCGAATCACCTCGGCGTTGCGCTGGGTGGCATCGGCGAGAACCTGACGCGCGGCGCTGGTGTCGCTTGCCGACTTGCTGGCCTGCCGCGACAGTCGTTCCGTCACGAGAGTCATGGAGATGATTCCCGCCGTTCCGATGATCGCGGTGATTCCAATCAAGGGATGGAACAGGAACATGCCGATCAGGAAGATCGGGATCCACGGCATGTCGAGAAACGCGGTCGGTCCCATGCTCGACATGAACGCCCGAAGCTGGTCGAGATCGCGCAACGGCTGCTGCATCAGCATCGGCTTGGTGCCGCGAAGGGGAAGGGTGGCCAAGGCGTGATGGATTGCGTCCTGCAATCCCGCGTCGAACACCGTTGCCACCCGGCACAGCATGCGGGTCCGCAGGGCGTCGAAATAGCCTTGAATCATGTAGACGAACAGAATCATGACCGAGAGGCCGATGAGCGTCGCAATGTTCTTGCTGGGAATGACGCGGTCATAGACCTGCATCATGTAAATGGAGCCCGAGAGCATCAGGATATTGATGACGCCGCTGAACACGCCGATTCCGGCCATGCGCCGCACGGCTTGGCGCAACCCGCGCGTCACGGGATCGTCACTCCCGGCGAGAAGGTCAGTTAAGGCAGCCGCGGCTTTCATCCGCGGGCGGTCTTGAGCCAGACTCATCCAGGCGCGTCTCCCAAAGGACAATGCTTCAGTCAGCGCTCTTGACAGCCGATGCGGACGTTTTTCCGGCAACAATTGGACGCATGGGCAATTCTGTCGCAGCGTTCCACACGTGCAACCGGCGTAGGACTCGACGTCCCGGGTTGTCTGCAAGCGAGAGTGGCATCCTCCGCCGTCGCCAGTGACGCCAGGAATTCATTCGCGTTCTTCAGTAGTTGCGTCGTCACGACAGCGCACATGGATGACGGGAGTCACACATTCGTCCGTCTATCACCTTGCTTCTGCGCTCATTGGCCGCGGTGCGGGCCGAATGACGCCACGAAGGCGAATAAATCTTCGTGCGGTGCAACGGATGTGCGTTGTCAACTCGAGCATGCGGTATCCGATGGTAGTGCGGGGAACGATGATGGCAACGGCGGCAGCACACCGACATGCGCTTCCGTCCAGCAGATCGAGAGACGCGATTTCAAGCAGAGGCGGCAGCAGGCGTTCGCACGTTCTGTCTGCGAACACTCGGCCGTCACGCGTCGAGCAATCGGTCTGACGAATTCTACACAAAACAAGGGGGGATCAAGCAGATCAGTTCATGCGCGATCCGAGCAACCCGTCACCGGCTCGGGACGCGATAACTGTTCATTGAACTACGCGATCGGGCGATCGCGCAAAGGGCGTAGCGGGGCAATGATCGGCGTGAAAGTCGGCGTTGAGTCAGTCGAAACATTGCTCACTTGAGTGAATCTGGGGGACGACAAGTTGCTGAACTACATCACCATCGGGACGCGTGATGCGGGAATGGATTTCGGTCGAGCATATTCGATCCGTCTGCATTGGACCGGCTCGCTGATACGGAATTCGGTCGCCGGATCGGCGGTGAATCACGCCGATCGCGTGCGCGCAGGTCGGGAGGCGCACGCATGAAGATCCGTAAGACCGACTATGGCACGATCATTTTGCACTGGCTTCTGGTCGGGGCCACGGTGATCGCGTTCCTGACCGGGCTTCGCATGGCCACCGAAGCGCCGGGCCACGCCTGGATCGCGAACAACCTCGATTGGCTGTTGCCGCGACACCGGACTTGGACGTGGCACATGCCTGCGGGAGTCGTGCTGGCCAGCGTGGCCGTGGCCTACATGATCTATGTGTCGAAGTCCGGGTTGGGCCGTCGCGTGACCGTCGACAAGATGCGCTTCAAGGGCCTTTTGGGCCGTCGGCCGGCGCGGCTGGGCTCGATCAGCGTGATGCTGCATTGGGTGCTGTTCATCTCGATGGCTACGCTGATCGTCACCGGCGGTCTGCTCTTTTTTGGCATCGCCTCCGGCTACGTCACGATGATGATCCACTGGTATGCGACCTGGGTCATCCCGGCCTTCGTGGTTCTTCATCTGATGGTTCACTTCAGCATCGGCGGCACAATGCAGCTCTATCGCGTGTTCCGGCCTGCGCCACTGCCGCCGCCGCCGCCGAAGCTGGACCCCGTCGAGCTGCTCACGATGCTGGTGGAGCAGTCCGAGAAGCTCGAGGAGAGCGAGGCTCCGCCGAAGCGCGCGCCCGCCCGATCCGCGCCGCGCGAACCGATGCCGGCGCCGAGGCGCATGGAGGAGCCGATGCGGGCTCGTTCCGAGCCGCGTCCCCCGCCGGGTCGTGCGCGTCCGCCGGCGGCGAAAGGCAATTCGCGGCGGCGCAATCCGAGCTTCCAGGCCAACCCGTTCGTCGTCGCGACTGCAGCAGCCATCGTAATCGGCTCGGCGATGTTTGCCGCGGACTACTACGCCGAGGACACGGTCACGGTCTACAAGATCGCGACGTCGGATGCGCCCACGCTGGACGGCGATTCGTCCGATCGCGTCTGGCGCAACATCCAGCCGCACATGGTCACGACCAACCAGGGCGACAATTTCGACGGCACCGGCGAATCACGCGTCTGGATCAAGGCGGCTCATGACGGCACGTGGGTCTATTTCCTCGTTATCTGGGAGGATCCGACTCGATCATTGAAGCAACTGCCGCTGATCAAGAAGGCCGACGGCTGGCATCTGCTGCAGAACGGCTTCGACAAGGGCGACGAGAACGACTTCAACGAGGACAAGTTCTCGCTGCTGTTCACCACGCTCCCGATCACCCTGGCCGCAGACCGCACGTTCCACATGAGTTCGCAGCCGATGCCGGACAAGCCAGCGACGCTGTCGGGTCGCGGAATTCACTACACGCCGGCGCCGAATCTCTATGCCGACGCCTGGCTGTGGAAGGCGACGAGCGGCGGTCCGACCGGGTGGATGGACGACGATCATTTCGGTCCGCCCGCTGAACCGACGTCCGACCAGGTCAAGGGACTGACGCCCTACAAGGGCGGGTTTGCGCCGGATCCGGGGACCGCGAACTATTCGGACAATTTCGTGATCGACAGGGAGGCTGCCAGACTGGGAAATCGCGGCGTTAGGCCAAAGCGCCTGCCGAAGGACATCGCCGCGATGACGGCGGCGATGGGCGAGATCAATCTCGATCCGAACATGGGCGAGAGCGAAGGGGCGCGTTGGTTCATGACAGAAGCCGAATCAGTGCCGTATTCGGCGGAAACGGACGCCCAGACCCCGATCGGGACCGTCGTGCCCGGTGTCATCATCAGCGGTGAGTTCACGGGCGACCGCGCGGACATCCGCTGTGCGGCGCGTTGGGCCGCGGGCCACTGGACGCTCGAGATTGCCCGCAAATTGGACACGAAAAGCAAGTACGACGTTCCGATCAAGAACGGTGTCTTCATGCGCGTCGCGGCTTTTGACCACACCCAGATCAGACATACGAGGCAGATCCGGCCGATGCGACTTGAGGTGCAGTGATGGGTAAGATTTGCAAAATCCAGTACAACAAGGAAACGTTCTACGCGAATGTGGGCGATATCCTGCTCGACGGCGCCATCAACAGCGGTGTGGATCTGCCCCATGACTGCCGCAGCGGAATCTGCGGATCCTGTAAAGTGACTGTCGTCGACGGCAAGCTGTTCGGCGGCATGGAAGGCGACATGGCGCATGCGTGCCAGGCCCGTGTCGTGTCCGATCTGAAGATCATCACCGAGCCGGTGCCGGACACCGTGACCATGAACTGCGAGGTCGGCGATCTCGTGCGTCTCGCGCCCGACGTCGTCGGTGTCACGCTGGAGATGCCGAAGCCGTTGCGATTCTTCCCCGGCCAATATGCCAAGGTCCAATACCGCGGTTTTCCGACACGCTGCTACAGCCCGACTTACCCGATGGTCGGTGCGCCCGACAGCCATCTGCTGTATCTGCACATCCGCATCCTGAAGGATGGCCTGGTGTCCTCGGCGCTCGGCCGCGACATCCAGGTCGGTCATCGCGTCAAGCTGACGGCTCCGCTTGGAACCGCGTTCTTCCGGCAGAAGCATCGCGGCCGCATCATTCTGGTCGCGAGCGGTACCGGCTTTGCGCCGATGTGGGCGATCGCGGTCGCTGCGATCACTGAAAACCCAAAGCGCGAGATCGTCTTCATCGTGGTGTCGCGCACGCTGCAATCGTTCTACATGCATCAGGCGCTATGCCGGCTGGCACGTTTCCCGAACGTCAAGATCGTTCCGATCGTATCGGAGCCGCAGAACGTCTCGCCGGCGATTCGCAGTGGTCGCCCGACCGAGCACATGCCGGAGGTGAGGCCGGACGATGTCGTCTACACCTGCGGCGCGCCGGCGATGACCGAGGCGGTGGCGAAGATGGCGCGCGCGGCCGGTGCCAAGTGTCATTGCGACCCGTTCGTGTCTTCGGCGCAACCGTCCGAGCAGAGCGGCGGACTGATGGATCGTCTGGTCGGCTGGTTCGATAGCCAGCGTGGCCGCCCGGCGATGTTCCAGCCGGCAGAATGAGGTCGCTGCGGCCGCGGAATGCGCGGCCGCTGGCTTTCGGCGTTTAGCCTCCCACGAAGGCGAGTAGCGTGCCCGTTGCGGAGGCGGGCGGCACAGCGATGCTCGCGCCGCTGCGCACGGCAGATGCGCCGAGCGCCTTTTCCGTTGCGCTCAGATCATGCGAGGCCAGCACGAGGCCGGCGCCACCGCGTTCGGGCAAGCCAGCGAGCGAGACGCCCGGATAACGCGCAGCGAGCTGGCCCCTGGTCAGAAATACGAAGTCGGCGCGGTCGCCGCCGGAGGCAACCGTCACGGCGCCGTCGGCTTCGCTGCCGCCCTCCCGATCGATCAGCTGCGACAGATGCGCCGCATCCTTGATCGGATCCGGGGTCACGATCAGCGCCTGCTTCAAGCGCTTGGCGCCGTTGGCATGGGACATCAGCTCGGGGATCCACACCGTCTCGCGGGTCTTGTGCTGGCAGGCGAAGATGCGCAGGCCACCGGGGGCCTCCGCAACCGGCCATTGGAAGACGCGGAATTTTGCGGCCGAGATCGTGCCGTCGGGCAATGGCACCGGGCGCTCGAAGTCGATCGGGCCGATCGGCTCGAATCCATGGCTGCGAATTTCCTCCGCGCCGGCGGTCGAATCGATCGCCGTGAAGGCAATGCGCTCGATACCTTCGCCGCGTTGTGCGAGGAAGTTGCGGGTCGGGACGTTGTGGTCGGTCTCAGTAAGGATGCCCAGCAGCTCGATGTAGTCGGGGTCGAGCATGATGGTGTAGTTGCCCGAACCCATCTTGGCGCTGTGGGTGCCGCGGGGCGACAGGGTGAAGCCGAGCTGCTTCCAGGTCTCGGCGGCGGCGTCGAGCTCCTTCACCACGACGACCGCGTGATCGATACCGATGACGTTCTTGAGGGCCACGCGTTTGTCTCCTTGCCGCGAACTTGGCATATTGGCGGCCGAACTATGCCCAATCGACCCATGCGCCGCAACCGGCGCAGCTGGGCGCTGGGTGCAAGGCAAGATCGATCTCCAGGATGTCGGTCGACCAGCAAGGATGGGCTGTCCACGATGAGCATGACCACAGACAACGTTCAATGGCCGCCATCCCTATGGGCCGCGCAGACCCCGCCCGGACCCGATTTGCCGGAGCTTCGCGGCAGTGTGCAGGCTGATGTCGTCGTGATCGGCGGCGGATTCACCGGCCTCTCGACCGCGCTGCATCTGCGCGAGGCGGGCGTCGACGTTGCCATCGTCGAGGCGATGGAGCCCGGCTGGGGGGCGTCTGGTCGGAACAACGGTCAGGTCATCCCGACATTGTCGCGTCCTGATCCGGACGACCTCGTTGCCCGCCACGGCGCGGCCGGTGAGCGCTTCGTGGCCATGCTGCGCGACAGTGCGGCGACGCTGTTCGATACCGTCCGGCGCTACGGGATCGAAGCTGAGCACGAGCAGGCCGGCTGGGTGCAGCCGGTGCATACGCCCGGTCGCATCAAGATTGCCGAGCGCCGGTTCAAGCAGTGGTCGAAGTTCGGCGCCGATGTCGAGCTGCTGTCGCGCGATCAGGCGCGCGACATGCTGGGCTCGGAGGTGTGGCACGGCGGCTTCTGGAACAGGACCGGCGGCCATATCAATCCGCTCGCGCTGGCGCGTGGTCTGGCGCGGACCGTGCTTGGCCTCGGCGGCCGCATCTACGCGCGATCGCCGGTGAGCAATTTCGAGCGGCACGGCGAGCGCTGGGTCGTCCGCACGCCACAGGGGGAGATTTCAGCGCGTGCACTGGTGCTGGCGAGCAATGCCTATAGCGGCGAGTTCTCGAAGGCGCTCGCTCCTGACATTGCGCATGAGGTGATGCCGGTGCTGTCCTGGCAGATGGCGACGCAGCCGCTGTCGGACAATGTGCGCAAGACGATCATCCCGGCACGGCAGGCCATGTCCGATACTCACGGCGAGCTCTATTTCGCCCGCTACGATGCCCGCAACCGGCTGGTGACCGGCGGTGCCGTGATCGGTCCCGGCAACAAGGCCGGGCGGTTGAAGGCACGCGTCGGCGAGCGCCTGCAGCGCTTGTGGCCGCAGATTGGAGAAGTCAGGTTCGACTACGTCTGGAGCGGCTATGTCGGCATGACCACGGACTACATGCCGCGCATTCACCGCCTCGGTCCCGATGCCTATGGCTGGACCGGCTGCAACGGGCGTGCGGTGGCACTGACGATTCCGCTCGGCGCCGAGCTTGCAAAGGCCGTTCGCGGTACGCCGGCAAACGAACTGGCGCTGCCGTTCACCGAGCCGGTCACGATTCCCGCGCATGCGTTGTTGCGGCCATTCGCGCCGCTGATGCTGCTGTTGTACCGCTACCGTGACGCCCGCGAGATTGCCTAGCGATCAAGCATGCGCCGTCCGGGCGAAGTCGCCGCCCGGGATGGCCTCGAGCAGGGCCTGCGTATAGGGATGCTGCGGGCTGCCGAATACGTCGTGCGTGAGGCCGTGCTCCACGACGACGCCGTCCTTCATGACAGCGACCAGATCGCAGATCTGCGCCGCGACCCTCAGGTCATGCGTGATGAAGATGATCGACAGGCCCAGCCGCTCGCGCAGGCTGGCAAGCAGTCTCAAGACCTGCGCCTGCACGGAAACGTCGAGTGCGGATACCGGCTCATCGGCGACAAGCACGGCCGGCTTCAGCGCGAGCGCGCGCGCAAGTCCGATGCGCTGACGCTGGCCACCTGAGAACTCGTGCGGAAACCGTTCCGCAGCGGAGGGATCGAGCCCGACCAGCGTGAACAGCTCGCGCGCCTCGGCCAGGGCTTGAGCGCGTGGTGTGCCGTGCACGATCGGCCCCTGTGCCACCAGATCGATCGCCTTGCGCCGTGGGTTCAGCGAGCCGAACGGATCCTGGAACACCATCTGGATTCGCCTCGTCCTCTGGCGAACGTCCTTGCGTGACAGCTTCGCCCAATCCTCGCCGTCCAGCAGGATCGATCCCGCGTCGGGGTCGATCAGGCGGATGATGCAGCGGGCGAGGGTGGATTTGCCGGACCCGGACTCGCCGACGATGCCGAGTGTGGCACCCCGCGGCAGCGTCAGCGAGACGTCCTTGACGGCATGGGTGACGCGCTCGCCGCGGCCGAGAAAGCCGCCGGTGCGATAGGTCTTCGATATCCCGGACAGCGCGAGAATGATCTCGTTGCCAAAGCTGCGCGGCGGCGGAGCTGCGACCGGCGGTACGGCCGCGATCAGCTGCCGCGTGTAGTCATGCTGCGGACGGCGCAGGACGTCCTGCGCCGGGCCTTGCTCGACCACGACGCCATGCTGCATCACCACGACCCGGTCGGCAATCTCAGCGACGACGCCGAAATCGTGAGTAATGAACAGCACGGCAGTCTTGCGGCGCTGTTGCAGCTCCCGGATCAGCTTGAGGATCTGCGCCTGCGTCGTGACGTCGAGGGCGGTCGTCGGCTCATCGGCGATCAGGAGCTTCGGGTCGAGCGCCAGGGCCATTGCGATCATCGCGCGCTGGCGCTGGCCTCCAGACAGCTCGTGCGGATACGCCTTTGCCGCGCGAGCCGGGTCCGGGATGTGAACGTCGGAGAGCAGGGACTGGACGCGGGATCTGATCTCGGCTTTGGAAAGGCTGGTGTGGATTTCCAGCACTTCGCCGATCTGGTCGCCGATCGTGCGCAGCGGATTGAGCGCCGTCATCGGCTCCTGGAAGATCATGGCGATGTCGGCGCCGCGAATGCCGCGCATGTCGGCCGGCGACGCAGCGCAGAGATCCCTTCCTTCGAACAGGATGCGCCCTCCGTCCACGGTCACGCCGTCCGGCAGCAGCCGCATGACCGCATTGGCCATCATCGACTTGCCGGAGCCGGACTCGCCGACGATGCAGACGATCTCGTTCTCGGCGATCGAAAGCGAAACCTCGGAGATGGCACGCGTGCGGTCGGCGCCTTTCGGCAGACGAACGCTGAGGCGGTCGACGGTGAGGATGGGCGCCGTTGAGCTCATCGCTGCTTCAGCCGCGGGTTCAAGGCGTCGTTGAGACCTTGGCCGACCAGCGACACCGCGAGCACCGTGATCAGGATGGCGACGCCCGGGATCGCCGAGACGTACCATTGCACGCGCAGCACGTCGCGGCCGAGGCCGATCAGATTGCCCCACGACGCCACGTTGGCGTCGGACAGCCGCAGGAAGGCGAGCGCGCTCTCCAGCAGGATCGCAACCGCCATGACGACGCCGGCATAGACGATCACGGGCGGCAGCGCATTCGGCAGGATTTCGCGCAGGATCAGCTGCGTATCGCGCATGCCGAGCGTCCGGCCGGCCTGGACGAATTCGCGGCCGCGCAACGACAGGAATTCCGCCCGCGTCAGCCGCGCCGGCGCGGGCCACGAGACGATGCCGACCGCGACCGTAACCGTCGTCAACGTCGAGCCGAACACTGCCACCAGCACCAGCAGGAGAACGAAGTTGGGTAGCGTCTGGAAGGCTTCGGTGATGCGCATCAGGATATTGTCGATCCACCCGCCGTAGTAGCCTGCGAGCGCTCCGACCATCACGCCGATCGTCACGGCAATGAGTGTCGCGACGCCGCCGATCAGGAGCGAGATGCGGGCGCCGTAGAAGATCTGGGCTGCGATGTCGCGGCCGGAATTGTCGGTGCCGAGCAGGAACCGCGGGTTGGCGAATGGCCAGATCAAGGGCCGGCCGGCGAGCGCGAGCGGATCGCGTGGATAGAAATAGCCGGCGCTGATCGCCATGCCCACGACGATCAGGAGCAGGATCAGGCCCAGCACCGCGGCGGGACTGCGGAAATAGCGCTTCACGGCGTCCATGCTCAACTCTCGGCCGTGATGCGCGGGTCGAGCCGCGCATAGAGCAGATCGGTGACGAAGTTGACCAGGATCACCAGCAGCGCGGACACGAACACGATTCCGAGCAGCGTGTTGAGGTCGCGTTGGACCACGGATTCGTAAGCCAGACGTCCCAGGCCTGGCAGCGAGAACACGGTCTCGACGACGACCGAGCCGCCGAGCATCGTCCCCGCCTGCAGCCCGATCAGCGTAACCATCGGCAGCAGCGCGTTGCGCAAGACGTGACGCGTGATGATGCGGGTCTCATCGAGGCCCTTGGCGCGCGCGGTTCGGACGAAATCGAGATTGAGCACCTCGAGCATCGAGGCCCGCATGATGCGCAGATAGATGGCAAGGAAGATCAGCCCGAGCGTCAGCGACGGCAGCACCAGATGGCTGGCGATGTCGAGCACGCGCCAGATTCCGGTCCTGACGGCGCCGATATCCTCGAAGCCGCCGGCCGGCAGCCATTGCAGATAGATCGAGAACACCACGATGGCCATCAGGCCGAACCAGAATGAGGGTGTGGCATAGAAGACCAGGCCCACGGTCGAGATCAGCGTATCCGGCCATCGGTTGACTCCGCGGGCGGCGATCACCCCGAAGACGAGCCCGAAGAAGAAGGCAAATGACAGGGCCGAGGTCATCAGCAGCAAGGTCGGCGGCAGCCGCTCCAGGATCACGGCCGCGACGGGCTTGCCGTAGATTGCAGAGAAGCCGAGATCGAGCCGCACCAGCCGCCAGAGATAGTTTGCAAGCTGCATCGGGATCGACAGATCCAGCCCATAGAAGCGGCGCAGCTCGCGAGCGGTGGCCGCATCGCCGCCGCCCATCTGGGCCATCATCGCGTCGACGGTATCGCCCGGCGCAAACTGCAGCAGGAGAAACACGCCGACCAGGATCAGCAACAGGGTCGGGATCGAGGCGGCGAGCCGCCGCCCCGCAAGGCTCAAGATGCGCATAGCCTCATTCTGACCGACTTTGGCTCAGGCGGAAAGCCAGAGATCGTGCCAGCTCGACGATCCCCAACGTGGTGTGTTCGAGTGATTGCGCGCCTTCGCCGTGATCACTGTGACGAAGATCTGCTCGATCGGCATCCAGACTGGCAGCTCAGTATTCGCCTCGCGCACGAAATCGGCATAGAGCGCCTTGCGCTTGACCGGATCGACTTCGGTGGCGGCGTCGTCGATGACCTTGTCGATCTTGGCGTCGTCCCAGCCCCACTGGTTGGTCCAGGGCGCGCCCTTCGGCTGGCCGGAGCGGTACCACACCGTCGTGGAGACAGCGGGATCGTTGCGGTACTGATGCCATCCCGTCGCGAGATCGAAGGCGTGCTCGTCATAGACCTGCTTCAGGAAACCGCCGCCGTCATTGCGCACGATCTCGATCGCGATACCGACTTCGCCGAGCGACTGCTGGATGAAGGTCGACCACAACGAGATATCCTCCCCCCAGGGCGCCGGCAGCAGCTTCAGCGCAAACCGGGTGCCGCCGGCGCCGGGCTTGTAGCCGGCCTCGTCCAGCAGCGCCGCCGCCTTGGCCTTGTCGTACGGATATTGCGGCGTGTTCGTGCCGGGATAGAAATCGGTCGAGGTCGACGGAATCGGCCCGGTGCCCAGCTTGGCGAAATCGCCGAGGAAGTTCTCGATGAAGAACGGAACGTTGATCGCATGCGCAATGGCGCGGCGAACCTTCACGTCCGACAGCTCCTTGCGGCGGGCGTTGAACTCCAGCGTGTTGGTGCGGGCGTTGCCTTCGTTGCCCTTGGTCGAGACGATGAAACGCTTGTCCTTACCGAGCCGCGCCATGTCCGAGATGGTCAGCCCGGAGAACGGGCTGTAGTGCAGATCGCCGGCTTCGAGCTGAGCGGCCGCGGCGGCGCGATCGGTGATGACCTTCCAGACGATACGGTCGAGATAGGGCGAGTTGGAACGCCAGTAGTCCGCGTTGCGTTCGGCGATGATGTACTGGCCGCGCTCATATTTCACGAACTTGAAGGGACCGGTTCCGACCGGCGCGAGGTTCGCCGGGTTCTGGCGGATGTCGCCATTCTCATAGAGGTGTTTGGCCGAGACATAGCCGAGATCGGGCAAAGCGCGGAGCAGCAGGTTGAGCGGCATCGGACGCTCATAGCGGAAGATCGCGGTCTGCGGATCCGGCGTATCGACCGATGTCAGGAACAGCTGCAGCGTCGATCCGTAGTTGAGGATCTTCTTCCACATGTTCATCGCGGTGAAGGCGACGTCCTCGGACGTGAACGGCTTGCCGTCATGCCAGGTAACGCCCTTGCGCAATTTGAAGGTGATGGTCTTGCCGTCGGGAGCGGCCTCCCAGCTCTCGGCGAGCACGCCGACCGGCTGACCGTTGGCATCGAGGTCGACGAGGTTCTCCTGGATCTTGCCGCCGATGATGTAGACGCCGGTCGAGGCCTGCAGGCTCGGATTCAACTGCCGCTGCTCGGCGCCGTAATGGACGTTGAACACACCGCCCTTGCGCGGCGCCTCTTGAGAGAAGGCACGGAACGGATTGACGACGTTGGCGGCAATCGCAGCGGAGGTCAGAAG
>JBARNF010001130.1:0-1509 GCA_049802835.1 Bradyrhizobium sp. | reverse complement strand
ACTTCGGCCATGGTCGCGGAACTCTTCGGAATCACGCCGGTATAGCCGTCCCAGTCGACCGCGCGCTCCGCGATCGTGCCGTTACCGACGCGCTGGTGGTTACGTCCGGTCAACAGCGCCGCACGGGTCGGCGAGCAGATCGCCGTGGTATGAAAGGTGTTGTAGCTGATGCCCTGGTCGGCGAGCTTGCTGAGCGTCGGGGTGTTGACTTCGCCGCCGAAGGTCGATGCCTGGCCGAAGCCGACGTCGTCCATCAGGATGATCAGCACATTCGGCGCGTCTTTTCCCAAATGGTTCGGTTCGACGCGCCGCACGTGCTTCGAATCCTGCAAGCGCGGCGCTGCGATGCGGGCGGACGGCGCGCGGGGAAACGGAAGAACGGAGCCATCGGCCACAGTGCCGTTCTGCACCCGTTGGGCAAATGCCGGACCTACAAGGATGAGTAACGTGGCACCAGCGGCAAGGGAGCATCTCGATACGCTGCCGAACCAGTTCATGGCCGTTTCCTCTAGATTGGATCGACGCCTAGGATCCGAACTTGATCCTGATCAAGTCCATCTCGCTCCCCAGTAGCATAAGTGCTACACGCAGATTGTCCGTGGACGGCCTATTGGAGAGGCGGGAGGCGACATTGGACCGGGAAGCCGCGTGTGCAATCGTCCGCAATAGGGGGTGGCTCCGCCACACGCCCGCATCGTTTCGACGTGACGTGCTCGAGCGATGTCGACTGGAACAGTTTGCTGCGGGTACGCCGGTCTATTCGGTCGGAGATGAACCCGGCGGCATGTACGGCGTCGTTTCAGGAGCCCTTGGAATTTCAGTAGCGCCCGGTGAGCACGGGCCTTACACCGCACATGTAGCGATGTTGGGCGCCTGGTTCGGAGAGGCAGCCGCGTTTACCCGCCGGCCCCGAATGGTTGGCCTGACGGCCACCCGGGATACCGAGCTGCTGCATCTGCCTTTGCATGCCATCGACGAGATCGTCCGGCGCGACCCTGGTGCGTGGAGGTTTTTTGGTCTCCTCACGATTGGTCAACTCGACGCCGCCATTGGGGGATCGGACGACCTGATGACCCGCGACCATGTCGAGCGGTTCGTGGCCGTTCTGCTCCGCTTTGCGAATTGCCGCCACGTCAGTCCGCGGAATGGAAAGCCGATCGAAGTCGACGTCAGTCACGAAGACCTCGCCCATATGGCCAATGTGGCGCGGACTACAGCCGGCGCGATCCTGCGCAAGCTCGAAGCGGACGGGCTCCTTGCACTGTCCTATCGCCGTATCAGTATTCTGGCGCCCGATGCCCTGAGGAAGACGCTGCGCCATTGAAGAAGTAACTCGAGCCCGGTATCCGTTGGGCCCGGCGAGAGCAGCCGTGCGATGATTCCCGCGACAAAGCCCACTACGATGACCCGGAGAATTCCGCTCACGGCCAGTACCCTTTCTGCATCCGCGATTGGCTAAAGCCAGCGTGATACTTCCTGTTCCGTCGGCAATCGCCCGTCAGGCGTCAT
>JBARNF010001129.1:0-3209 GCA_049802835.1 Bradyrhizobium sp. | reverse complement strand
CAGCCCGAGCACGCGGTCCTCGCGAGCAATGCCCGGCTGCTCCGCCATCGTCGCCAGGAAGTTCGTCACCGCGCCATGGCGCACCATCACGCCCTTCGGCAGCCCGGTCGAGCCGGAGGTGTAGATGACGTAGGCGAGGTTCTCCGGATGCACGGCGACGTCGAGATTGCCGGCATGGCCGGTCGCTCCTCCCGGCGTCGTATCGAGCAGCCAGGCCTCGGCGCCGCTGCGTTCCAGCACAGGTACAAAACGCTCGTGCAGCGTCGCCTGTGTCAGCAGCAGCGTGGCGCCGCTGTCGCTCAACATGTGGGCGAGCCGCTCGGCCGGATAGTCCGGATCGAGCGGCAGATAGGCCCCGCCCGCCTTGAGCACGGCGAGCAGCGCCACCATCATCGTCACGCCGCGCTCCAGCGCCAGCCCGACCACGACGTCGGGGCCGACACCGCGTTCCCGCAGCCGCCGCGCCAGCCGGTTCGCCCGCGCGTTCAGCGCGCCATAGCTGATCGTCTCGTCGCCATGCACCAGCGCAATTGCATCGGACACGCGCGCCACATGCGCCTCGAACTGCCGGTGCACGCACCGCGTATCGGCATAGCTCACGGCCGTCGCGTTCCAGGTATTGAGCAGCCGCGCGCGATCATCCGCCGGAACGACGTCGAGCTGACGCACCGGCATGTCCGGCGCCGATTCCAGGGCGGACGCCAGTTGATCCAGAGCCTGCTGCATCATGGCGCAGATCCGATCCGGCGCGACCTGAGCCGCGACCTGGACGGTCAGCCGAAGCCCGTCGCCGTCGTCATCCACGGCCAGCATCAGCGGATAGTTGGTGCGCTCTTCCGCGCCGAGCCATTCGATGTCCTGCAGGGGGGCGGCGAGCGTCGCCGCGACCGGTCGCTCATGTCTCTGACCGTGGCGAAAGTTCAGGATCGCCGAGAACAAGGGTGTCGGCGGCGCGACGCCGCTGCAGCGTTGCGCCATCGCTAGGGAGGCATGCTCATGCCTCATCAGCTCTGCCAGCCGCGCGTGTGCTGCGCGCACGCTGTCTTCGACGGAGGTGCCGTCGAGATCGAGGCGCAATGGCAGCGTGTTGATGAACAAGCCCAGACTGCGATCGATTTCGGCGCCAGCCTGCATGCGGCCGAACAGTACCGTGCCGAACACGACCTGCTCGCGTCCGCTGCTGCGCGCCAGCACCTGCCCCCAGGCGACGTGGCACAGACTGGCAAGGCTCACGCCGATGCGCCGCGCCTGCGCCCGGAGCCGCGCGTCGAGTGCCGACGGCACCGCGAGCTTCGCTTCGGATACGCCGTCGCCGCCGCTCCGCACCTCCATCAATCCGAATGGCGCGGTCGGCGCGTCGATGTCGGACAGCATATCGCGGAAGAAGCGCTGCTGCGCGTCGTGCCCGGCGGCATCGCGGGTCTGGGCCACGAGATTGCGGAACGGCACCGGCGTCGATAGGACATGCCGGCGCCCGGACAGGATGGCCTCCACCTCCTGATGCATCACCTGCAAGGTCGAATGATCGCCGATCAGATGGTGCAGCAGGACCAGCACAAGGACACGATCAGTTTGGGGATCGCTCGCCACGGCAAACCGCAGCAACGGCGCCTGTGCAAGATCGAGACGGCAGGACCTCGGATCAAACCGCCGGGCGAGTTGCAGATGCGACGGCTCGTCACCGTCGAGCTCGACCTCGGTCACGCTCAGCTGCCCGTGTCGCCAGACAACCTGTGCCGGAGAGGACAAGCCGTCCCAGACGAACGACGTACGCAGGACATCGTGCCGGTCGATCACCTCCTGCACGGCGGCAAAATAGCGGTCCAGCAGATCACGGCCGGGAAACGCCATCTGCGCCACCAACACGTAGGGATCCCCCTCGGTCGCCAGCAGATGATGGAACAGGATGCCCTCCTGCAGTGGCGACAATGCGTAGATGTCCTGGACATTGGCGATGCCGCCCGGCACCTGCCCGACCACGCGATCGATCTCCGGCTGGGTCAGCGCGATCAGCGGCAGCATTTCAGGCGTGATCGTCGACGTCTGCGCCGCGATCGCGTTCGCGGGGATCGCCATCTCCCGGCCGTGCCGCAGGCTCACGGCGAGATCGCGCAGCATCGGCTTGGCGAATATCGTATGCGCGTCCGCCGACAGTGCATGGCGCTTCAAGCGGTCGAGCAGGCGGACGACCAGAAGCGAATGGCCGCCAAGCTCGAAGAAATGATCGTTGCGTCCGACCCGATCGATGCCGAGCAGCTCGCTCCAGAGTCCTGCGAGCGTCTGCTCCATCCCTCCCTGCGGAGGGACATAAGCACGATGCGAGAACGCTTGGTCATCCGGCGCGGGCAGCGCGCGCCGGTCGACCTTGCCGTTCGGCGTCAGCGGAAGCGCATCGACGCGCACGATCGCTGAGGGCACCATGTAGTCCGGCAGGCAGGCCTGCAGATCGGCCCGCAATTGCGCGCTCCATTCTCCGGCGTCGCCTGCAACATCCGAGGTCACCACATAGGCGACGAGTCTGACATCACCGGGCCCATCGCGCCGCGCCAGTACCGCCGAATCGCGCACGTCGCCGTGTGCATTCAGGCGAAACTCGATCTCGCCGAGCTCGATGCGGAAACCACGGATCTTGACCTGATGATCGTTGCGGCCGAGAAATTCGATATCGCCATCGGCCAGATAGCGGCCGAGATCGCCGGTCCGATACATCCGTGCATCATCGCTCAGGCCAAAGGGATCGGCAGCAAAACGCTCCGCCGACAGATCGGGGCGATTGAGATAGCCGCGGGCGACCCCCGCTCCACCGATCCAGATCTCGCCCACTGCGCCGCGCGGCACAGGCAAGCGTTCAGCATCGAGCAGATAGATGCGGGCGTTGGCGATCGGACGACCGATGGGCACAATGCCGCCGGCAAAGCCTGGCGGACGACGCCATGCAGTCGCGCAGACGGTCGATTCGGTGGGACCGTAGGCGTTGAAGACGGCGAGGCTCCGCGGCAAGGCCTGGATCAGCTCTGTCCTCGGCAGTTCGCCAGCGAGAACGAGCACCTCGAGACCGGCGAGGCCTGCGAGATCCAACCGGCCCTGCAGCATTGCGGGCGGCAGCGTCGCATGCGTGATGCAGTGTTCGGACAGATAGTTCAGAAGCTCCGACGCGTCGCGGTGCTCGCGGTCTCCGGGCAAATGCAATTCGGCGCCGGCGCATAGCG
>JBARNF010001128.1:0-15674 GCA_049802835.1 Bradyrhizobium sp. | reverse complement strand
CTCGCCGTCCTGGATCACGTCGACGCTGCCGAGCAGCGGCGGCACGTTGGCAAAGCCGGCAATCTCGGTCAGGAAGCGGCCGAGGTCGGTCTCAGGATGGGAGCCAACCTCGAGCTCACGGTAGATCTTGATGAAGAACTCGCTGTTGACGACCGCCTTGCTGCTGCATCGGTCGGTCTCGATCACGCGGACCTGCTCGGATTCGCGGATCGGCTTGTCGGGAAATTTGGACGTCGGGCGGAATTCGAGGCGCAATCCATTCTCTTCCACGGTCAGCGATTGCGCGAGATTGCGCAGCAGCAGCGACAGAAAGATGGGATTGGTGGCGGCGTCCAGCAGGGTACCCTCGCGGGCGCCCTGGCGCACGGCAGCGAACGCCTGCGGATTATAGCGCTCGCGATCAAAGCGGATCCAGTCGATCTGCATCGGCAGCAGGTAGCGCAGATCGTCCTTGCGGCCGGCGGCCTTGAAGAAGATCAGCCACGGTCGGTTGTCGCCAATGTCGCAGAACGGGATTGCGGATGTCAGCGTGGCATGAATCGCCTCGGGCGAGCGCTCCGGGTACCAGCGCGTGCGTGCGAGGTAACCGGGCAGCACGTCGCGCTCGAACAGGCTGCGCGTGCGCGCCAACGTCACCCAGGTCGAGCCGAGCGGCACCACCAGCGTCTCGAACTCCGGCACCACGCGTTGGATGACGGGTTCTGACTTATCGCGCTCCTTCAGCTCGAACCAGTAGAAGCCGTAAGGCGCCAGCGTGATCATGTAGGGCCTCTCGCCGATCGCAGGAAACCGCGAACGGCCCAACATCTCGTTCGGCACGCGGTCCTTGAAGGCGGAAAGGTCGAGCTCGGTCGCCTGCGCCGAACGCGACAGATTGGCGACGCAAAGGATGACCTGGTCCTTGTACTGCCGGACATAGGCCAGCACGGACCGGTTGGCGGGCCGGATGAAGCTCATGGTGCCGCGGCCGAACGCGAGCGTCGACTTGCGGACCGAGATCAGCTTCTTGGTCGCGTTCAACAGCGACGAGAGGCTGCGCGACTGCGCCTCGACATTGACGGCTTCATAGCCATAGACGGGGTCCATGATCATCGGCGCATACAGCCGGGCCGGATCGGCGCGGGAGAAGCCGCCATTGCGGTCCGGCGTCCACTGCATCGGCGTGCGCACGCCGTTGCGGTCGCCGAGATAGATGTTGTCGCCCATGCCGATCTCGTCGCCGTAATAGATGATCGGCGTACCCGGGAACGACAGCAGCAGCGAGTTCATCAGCTCGATCTTGCGCCGGTCATTGTCCATCAGCGGCGCGAGGCGCCGGCGGATGCCGACATTGATGCGCGCGCGCGGATCGTTCGCATAGGTCGACCACAAATAATCGCGCTCGACGTCGGTCACCATCTCCAACGTCAGCTCGTCATGGTTGCGCAGGAACAGCGCCCATTGGCAGGTCGCGGGAATGTCGGGCGTCTGGCGCAGGATGTCGGTGATCGGGAAACGGTCCTCCTGCGCGATCGCCATATAGATGCGCGGCATCAGCGGGAAGTGATAGGCCATGTGGCATTCGTCGCCCTGGCCGAAATATTCCTGCACGTCCTCCGGCCATTGGTTGGCCTCGGCCAGCAGCAGCTTGTCCTTGGCGTAATTGTCGAGCTCGACCCGCAAGCGCTTGATGATCGCATGCGTCTCGGGGAGGTTCTCGTTGTTGGTGCCGTCGCGCTCGCAGAGGTAGGGGATGGCATCGAGCCGGAAGCCGTCGACGCCGGCATCGAGCCAGCGCTTCATCACCTGGATGATGGCGTTGACCACGCGCGGATTGTCGAAGTTGAGGTCCGGCTGATGCGAGAAGAAGCGATGCCAGTAGAACTGGCCGGCCTCCGGATCCCAGGTCCAGTTGGACTTCTCGGTATCGGTGAAGATGATTCGGGTGCCCTGATATTTCTGGTCCGTGTCGCTCCAGACATACCAGTCGCGGGCGCTGGAGCCGGGCAGGCTGCGCCGGGCGCGCTTGAACCAGTGATGCTGGTCCGAGGTGTGGTTGACCACGAGCTCGGTGATCACCCGCAGGCCGCGCCGCTTGGCCTCCTGGATGAAGCGCTTGAAATCCTTCATCGTCCCGAAATCGGGATTGATGCTGCCGTAATCGGCGATGTCGTAGCCATCGTCGCGGCCGGGAGACGGATAGAACGGCAACAGCCACAGTGTGGTGACGCCGAGGTCCTGCAGATAATCGAGCTTGTCGGTCAGGCCGACGAAGTCGCCGACGCCGTCATTGTTGCTGTCGGCGAAGGCTTTGACATGCAGCTGATAGATGATCGCATCCTTGTACCAGAGACCGTCACCATCGGTCGTCGTCACGAGGTCGGTCGCATCCAGAGACGACATCACGTTCATGGGGCTCTCACCGGACGGAGGATAGTGAATCGGCTGTGATCGGAGGCGACTTGGCCCCGACAGATGCGGCTCTCCTCAAAAGGGGGCAGAATAGGGGAGAAAGCGTCTCGGGGGGCGACGCTCTCGAACGTGTGCGCAAATTTGTTCACGGTGATGCCATTGACAAGAAAACGGCGTCCCGGTTCGCTATGAATCGAGACGACCCCATACAATGCTGCAGAGGCCGGTTTGGTTCCCCAGGGAACGAGGGCAAGCGCGGCGCGTTAGGGGGCTATCCTCTTGCTATCCAATAATAATTTCACGACGTGCCCTCCCTTCACGTCTAGATCGCGTGCCGAATGGATCTCTTCAAAGAAGCTCATAGTCTCGGAATCCTGACAGAATTCTACGACGGTCAGGGTCAGCGCCGCGTTACCGACGAGGCGGCCCTCAAAATCATCGTCGAGGCCTTCCCCAGGCCCACGCCGCACCGGCTGCTGAGCGGCGCGATCGTGATTCGGTCCGGGCAGCCGGCCCGCAGCCGGCTCGATGAGGCGGCCAAGCTGCCGGTCGCATGGACCATCAAGCGTGGCGATGTGCAGGTTGCCAGCGGCGAGACGGGCGAGGCGCTGGTCGAATGGCCAGCGGATCTTCCGGCGGGCAGCTATCGCCTCGAGCTTACGGATGCGTCGTCCTGCCGCGAGGACTTGCCGCTGCTGGTCGCGCCGGAGAAGGCGTTCGGTGGCGATTTCGACCGTGGCTGGCTGCTGGCGGTGCAGCTCTACGGCATTCGCTCAGGCCGCAACTGGGGCATGGGCGATTTCACCGATCTGGCCAATCTGATCGAGCTCGGTGCGAAGCTCGGCGCGGACGGCGTCGGTCTCAATCCGCTGCATGCGCTGTTCGATGATCGGCCCGGGGACTTCAGCCCCTACGCGCCGAACAGCCGGCTGTTCCTGAATGCGCTCTATATCGATGTCGAGCAGGCCCCGGGCTTCCGGAAGGGACCCGACCGCAAGGTGCTGCAGCAGCTGAGGCAAGCCGAGCTCGTCGACTACAAGGGGGTTGCGGCGCTGAAATGGCCCGCCCTGCGCACCGCCTTCAGGGCTTTCATGGCGATGCCGGACAGCGCCGAGGCCGCCGAGTTCAAGACCTATCGGGCCGAGCGCGGCGAGCTGCTGGCGCGCTTCACCTGCTTCGAAGTGCTGCGGCATCGCTTCCAGCAGCCATGGTGGGAATGGCCCGCGGAATGGCGTCAGCCCGATGCGGCGCGCTGCGCGGCTCTGCTCAACGGTCCCGACCGCCGTGAGGCCGATTTCGTGGCCTATGTGCAGTGGCTCGCCGAACGGCAGCTGCGCCATTGCCGGGAGCTTGCCCATCAGCTGGGCATGAAGGTGGGCCTCTATCTCGACGTCGCGGTCGGCGTCCAATCCGACGGCTTCGACGCCTGGAACGAGCAGGGGGCCATCTCGCGGACGCTATCCGTCGGCGCGCCGCCCGATCCCTTGAATACGGTCGGACAGAACTGGGGCCTGGCCGGCTTTAACGCGCCGGGGCTCGAATTGAAGAACTTCGAACCCTTCCGGGAGATGGTGCGGGCTTCGATGCGTCATGCCGGCGCGATCCGGCTCGATCACGTGCTCGGTTTGAAGCGGCTGTATCTGGTCCCGCACGGCTTTCCGGCCAAGCAGGGGGCCTATGTTCAGATGCCCTTCGACGCGCTGCTGGCCGCCACCACAATGGAGAGCGTCGCGAACGAGTGCATCGTCATCGGCGAGGATCTCGGGACCGTTCCGGAAGGTTTTCGCGAGCAGATGGCCGATTGGGGCCTGTGGTCGTACAAGGTGATGATCTTCGAGCGTGATGACAACGGGCGCTTCCGCGATGTCGATGCCTATCCACCGAACGCCCTGGTGACGCTGAACACGCACGATCTCTCGACCTATGCCGGCTGGCGCTCGTTCGGCGATCTCAGGACCAAGCGCGGTCTCGACATCGATCCCGGCGAGACCGACGAGGAGCGCTGGCGCGCATTGGGACTGTGGGACGAGGTGCTGCGCCACAACGCGATCGAACGGAACGACGTCTATTCGGCGATCCGCTTCCTGTCGCGAACGCGGTCACGGCTGCTTGCGATTTCGCTGGAAGACCTGCTCGACGTGGTCGACCAGCCCAACATTCCCGGCACGATCGACGAGCATCCCAACTGGCAGCGCAAGATGCCGGTCGCGATCGAAGACGTCACCGGCGCGATCGATGCCGAGGCGCTAAAGGCCGCAACCGCCGAACGGATCAGCCCGGCCAGCGTTTAGGGAGCGGGGCGTGCATTTGCATGCGGATGTAAAATGTCCTGCAGGATCGAAGACTACGCGCTGATCGGTGATTGCGAGACCGCCGCGCTCGTGAGCGGCAACGGATCGATCGACTGGCTGTGCTGGCCGGCCTTCGATTCCGATGCCTGTTTCGCCGCGCTGCTCGGCGATCACAGCAACGGCCGTTGGCTGATCGAGCCGCGCGGCGAGATCAGATCGAGGTCCCGCCGCTATCGCGGCGACAGTCTCGTGCTCGAGACACGGTTCGAGACCCCAACCGGCACGGTCGAGCTGATCGACTTCATGCCGCCGCGCGGGAGCGCGTCCGACATCGTCCGCCTGGTTCGCGGCGTCTCCGGCCATGTCGGCATGCGCATGGACTTGATCATCCGCTTCGGCTTGGGCGTGGAGATTCCCTGGGTGAAGCGCTCGGAGGATCGTTCCGCGCTGCTCGCCATCTGCGGCCAGGACATGACGGTGCTGCGCACGCCCATCGAAACCCGTGGCGAGAACATGACGACGGTGGCCGAGTTCGAGGTCGCGGCCGGCGACACCATACCGTTCGTGCTGACCTATGGGCCTTCCCACCTCGCGGTGCCCAAAGCGATCGATCCGGATCAGGCACTAGATGACACCGAGGCGTTCTGGACGGACTGGTCGCGCCGCTGCAGCTATCGGGGTGATCATCGCGACCTCGTGATGCGATCGCTGATCACGCTGAAGGCGCTCACGTACGGCCCGACCGGCGGCATCGTCGCTGCGCCGACGACCTCGCTGCCGGAGAAGCTCGGCGGCAAGCGCAATTGGGACTACCGCTTCTGCTGGCTGCGCGACGCCACCTTCACGCTGCTGGCGCTGATGAACTCCGGCTATACCGAGGAAGCGCTGGAGTGGCACAACTGGCTGCTGCGCGCGGTCGCCGGCGCGCCGGCCTGCATGCAGATCATGTATGGCATCATGGGCCAGCGGCGGCTGATGGAGTGGGAAGCGGAATGGCTGCCGGGCTATGAGGGCGCCCAGCCGGTCCGGATCGGCAATGCCGCTCATGCCCAGCTGCAGCTCGACGTCTATGGCGAACTCATCGATGCCTTCCACCAGGCGCGCATGACGAAGCTGAAGCTGGATGATGGCAGCTGGGATCTGGAATGCGCGGTGCTCGATCATCTCACCGACGTCTGGGACGAGCCCGATCAAGGCATCTGGGAGCGCCGCGGCAACGGCCGTCACTACGTCTTCTCCAAAGTGATGACCTGGGTGGCTTTTGATCGCGCCATCAAGAGCGCCGAGAAATTCGGCTTCAAGGCGCCGCTCGAGCGTTGGACGCGGCTGCGCGACACCATCCACCGCGATGTCTGTGAAAAAGGCTATGACGCCGGTCTCGACAGCTTCGTGGACTCCTATGGCTCGCAGCTGCTCGACGCGAGCCTGCTGCTGCTGCCCGCGGTCGGCTTCCTGCCGAGCTCCGATCCTCGTATCCGTGGCACGATCGGCGCGATCGAACAGCATCTGCTGCGTGACGGCTTCGTGCTGCGCCATGATCCGCGCGAGCTCCCCGCGGACGAGGAACAGCCGATCGAAGGCGCCTTCCTGGCCTGCACGCTGTGGCTGGCCGATGCGCATGTGCTGGCCGGCGACATCGCCAAGGCCGAGACGCTGTTCCAGCGCGTGGTGGCCATTGCCAATGATGTGGGCCTGCTGGCGGAGGAATACGATACGCAGGCGCGGCGGCAGACCGGCAACTTCCCCCAGGCGCTCACGCACATTGCGCTGATCAACACGGCGCAGAATCTCAGCGGAGCCAAAAAGACCTGCGACAAGCCGGCAAAGCAGCGGTCCGAGTCCTGAGCCCGATGTGTGCGGCCTATTGACTAGCCCTGTCGGCTAGCCGTGTTGGTCAGCCTTGCGCGTTCTCGGCCAGGATCATCTCCATCGCATTGGCAAAGCCTTCGTCCAGGTTGGAGGTCGTGACGCGCTTGGCATGGCTCTTCACCTCGTCGCTGGCATTGCCCATGGCGATCGACAGTCCGCTGACCTCGAACATGGCGACGTCGTTGAGCATGTCGCCGATGGTTGCTACCTGCTGCAGCGGAATGCCGAGCCGATCCGCAATCGCTGCGACGAAGGTCCCCTTGTTCCGGCCGGGCGGCGTGATGTCGAGGTAGTAGCTCTGCGAGCGGACGGCCGTTGCTTCGGCCCCCAGCGCGGCTTGCATGTCGCGCTCGCAGCGGGCGAGCAGATCGAAATCGTTGCTGGAGCCCACGATCTTGCAGGCGTTCGAGAGGTAAGGTGAGAAATCGTCGATGATCGTCGGCTCGGCGCGGATCGCGCGCCGTTCGTTGGGGACGTAGTCGCCGTTTGGATTGCGCGTCAGCCAGGCGTCGCTGGTGAACAGCCAGATGTCCACGCCGTACTGGTCGAGGAGAGCGAGGCAACGCCCGGCGGCCGAGGTCGGGATCAGGCTTTGCTCCAGCGGTCGCATGTCGGCATCGATGATCGAGCTGCCGTTGAACGGTCCGACCGGCAGGATGATCTGCAAGGGTTCGATCAGGAAGCGCATCCCGATCGCGGGGCGGCTGGAGGTGAGCGTGAAGGCGATGCCCGCTTCGTGCAGCTGGCGCGCCGCCTTCGCCGCT
This sequence comes from Bradyrhizobium sp., assembly GCA_049802835.1. Classification (GTDB taxonomy): domain Bacteria; phylum Pseudomonadota; class Alphaproteobacteria; order Rhizobiales; family Xanthobacteraceae; genus Bradyrhizobium. Next base: position 8,359 of record JBARNF010001128.1, on the reverse strand, counting down.
CGTTCGGTCAAAATCTTGTCCTTGGTCAGAAGCGTGCCGTCAACGTCGGATACGACGAGAGCGATGCGGGTCATGAGCCCTTCCTGTTCGCGGTCAGGCTCGGCGCTGACCGATGTTAAGCTGTTGCAGGACGCCGTCGACGATCGCCGCCACGGGGGCGTCGATCGAGACTGTGATGGGATGCTCGTCGGCGGCAGGTGGTTCCAAGGTGGCGAACTGACTGGCGAGCAGGCCGGGCGGCATGAAGTGACCCTCGCGATGCTTCATCCTGTCGGCGATCAGCTCCTGGCTGCCTCTGAGATAGACCATGCGGACGTCGCCGTTGCCGCCGACCAGAATGTCGCGATAGGCCTTCTTGAGCGCCGAGCAGGCGATGATGATGGGCTCACCCACCGCACGGCAGCGCGCGATCTCGTCGGCGATGGCCTGCAGCCAGGGCCACCGATCCTTGTCGGTGAGCGGATGTCCCGCACTCATCTTCGCGACGTTGCCCGGCGGGTGAAAACGGTCGCCGTCTTCGAAGCGCCATCCGAGACGCTGGCCGAGGGCTTGGCCAATCGTACTCTTGCCGGAGCCGGATACGCCCATGATCACCAGCGCATGGGGCAGGTCAGACGTCGCCACTTTCATCCTCCGGCCACGCCGCGGCATCAATGAGCAGGGTGGTCTCATGGTCCGAGCGGGCGCGATTGGCCGGCAGGTTCTCGCCCGCGAGCACCCGCGTCAAGATCGGCCGTTTGTCGGCGCCGGCCACTTCGAACAGCATCGTCCAGCAGGAGGCCAGCGCCGGCAGTGTGAGGCTGACGCGGGGCACGAACGGCGCGACGTTGGCGGTCTCGACACCGACCACCCAGCGATCCTGAACGTCGACGGCCGGAGAACCGGGAAACAGCGAGGCGGTATGGCCATCCGGCCCGATGCCAAGCAGCACCAGGTCGAACAGGGGCCGCGTCGGGTCGAGGCGGTCAGCACCGTGGAACGCCTGCAACTCACGCTGATAACGCCGCGCGGCGGCGTGAGGATCCATCGTGTCGGTCTCAATCGGGTGAATGTTGGCGGCTGGCGCGCAGGCATCGAGAAACGCCGCGCGCGCCATCGTCATGTTGTGCAGCGGATCGCCGGCCGGCACGAGCCGCTCGTCGCCGGCGAACCAATGCAGGCGCGGCCACGGGATACGAGCCCGATAGGGGGCGGTCGCGAGCAGCTCATATAGCTGCTTGGGGCTGGAGCCGCCGGCGAGGCAGATCGCCGCCCGTCCGGCATTGGCATTGATCCGCGTCAGCAGATGCTCGGCTGCCGTCCTGGCCATCGCCGCCTTGTCGGCGACCCGCACCAGCTTGCGGCCAGGCTGCGCGGCCATCGTCTAGCCCAGTTCACGCCAGCTGCGGCCGTCACGGGCCAGCAGATCGGCCGCCGCGTCAGGACCGTCGCTCCCAGCGGTGTAGGACTGAAGGCCATCCTGGCCGGCCTTCTTCCAGGCCTCGATGAAGGGCTGCACCGCTTTCCATCCCGCCTCGACGCTGTCGGCGCGCTGGAACAGGATGTTATCGCCGATCATGCAGTCGTAGATCAGCGTTTCATAGCCGGTGGCCGGTTCGGCCTGAAAATAGTCCTTGTAGTTGAACTTCATCTGCACGCCGTCGGTGCGGATCGTGGGACCCGGCACCTTGGTGTTGAACTGCAGCGTGATGCTTTGGGTCGGCTCGATGCCGATGACGAGATAGTTCTCCGCCAGCGTCTCGACCGGCGTGCAGTTGAACATCGCAAACGGGGCTTGGCGGAACTTGATCGCGACCTCGGTGCGCTTGGCCCCGAGCGCCTTGCCGGTGCGCAGATAGAACGGCACCCCGGCCCAGCGCCAATTGTCGATCGTCAGCTTGAGGGCCGCGTAGGTCTCGGTCGTGCTGTCGGGACGCACGTCCTTGGTCCTGGAATAATCGGGCAGCTCGGTGTCGCCGATCATGCCGGCTACGTACTGGCCGCGGACCGAGTTCAGCAGCGCCTCTTGCTCGCTGACCGGCTGGATCGCAGACAGCACCTCGGCCTTTTCGGAACGGACGGTGTGCGCATCGAACCGCGCCGGCGGCTCCATCGCCACCAGCGAGAGCAGCTGAAACAGATGGTTCGGCACCATGTCGCGTAGCGCGCCGGTGGCATCATAGAAGCTGCCGCGGGTGCCGACGCCGAGCTTCTCCTCGACGGTGATCTGCACGTGGTCGATGTGGTGGCGATTCCAGATCGGCTCGAACATGCCGTTGGCGAAGCGCAGCACCAGGATGTTCTGGACCGTCTCCTTGCCGAGATAATGATCGATCCGATAGATCTGATGCTCGGTGACGAGCTGCAGCAGCTCGTCATTCAGCGCCTTGGCGGAGGCAAGGTCGGTCCCGAACGGCTTTTCGACGACGAGGCGGCGCCAGGCTTTGCCGTCTTCCCGCAGCAGGCCGACGCGTCCGAGCTGCTTGGCGATCGGGGCAAAGGCGGCGGGTGGCGTCGCCAGATAGAACAGGCGATTGCCGCCGGTTTCCCGCGCGGCCTCCAGTTTCTCCAGCCTTGCTTTCAACTGATCGAAGCTGTCCGGCTCCTTGGGGTCGGCTTCGATCGCGGTCACGCATTGGAGGAGTTGTTTGGCGATCTCGTCCTCGATCGGACGGGTCGCGTATTTGCGCAAACCCTCCATCAGGTTGTCACGCAGCTGCTCGCTCGATACGCCCTTGCGGGCAATGCCGACGATACAGAACCGCTCCGGCAGCAGGTGGCTGGCTGCGAGATTGTACAGCGAGGGCAGGACGAGCCGATGGGTGAGATCGCCGGTCACGCCGAAGATCACGAAAGCGCAGGCGTCCGGCTTGCGATGGTCGGGCTGACGAGGATGCGACGTCGTCACGCGCGGTCCGCCTTGGACTTGACGATCTCAGGCGCGCTCTGGCGCGCAGGATCAGGATGCTGCTCAGGCTCCTTGTGTCCGCCGAAGCCCTCGCGCATCGCGGAGAGAATCTTCTCCGAGAAGGTATGCTCCTGACGCGAGCGGAACCTGGCGAACAGGGCCGCGGTCAGCACTTCGACGGGCACCGCCTCGTCGATTGCGGCATTGACGGTCCAACGTCCTTCACCGGAATCCTCGACGAAGCCGGAATATTTTTCCAGACCCGGCTGTCGCGCCAGCGCAATCGCGGTGAGGTCGAGCAGCCAGGACGGGATCACGCTGCCGCGGCGCCAGACCTCGGCGATATCGGCGAGGTCGAAGTCGAAGCGGTGCTGCTCGGGTAGGGATGCGCTGTTCGCGTTCTTCAGGATGTCGAAGCCTTCGGCATAGGCCTGCATCAGGCCGTATTCGATGCCGTTATGGATCATCTTGACGAAATGCCCGGCCCCGACGGGGCCGGCATGGATGTAGCCCTGCTCGACTCTGATGTCGCGCTGATCCCGGCCGGGAGTGTGCGGAATGTCGCCGCGGCCCGGCGCAAGGCTCGCGAAGATCGGATCGAGCCGGTCGACGACCGCCTTGTCGCCGCCGATCATCATGCAGTAGCCGCGATCGAGCCCCCAGACTCCGCCCGAGGTGCCGACATCGACGTAGTGCAGGCCGCGCTCCTGCAGCGCCTTGCCGCGGCGCACGTCGTCCTGCCAGAAGCTGTTGCCGCCGTCGATGACGACGTCGTCGGGCTGCATCAGCTTCGACAGTTGCTCGACCGTGGCTTCGGTGATCTTGCCGGCCGGCAGCATCACCCAGGCGTGGCGTGGTCCATCGAGCTTGCCGACGAACTCCTCAAGGCTCGCGGCGCCGGCCGCGCCTTCGGAGGACAGAGCCGCGACCGCCTTGAGGTCGCGGTCGTAGACGACGCAGGAGTGACCCGCGCGCATCAGGCGGCGAACGATGTTGCCGCCCATCCGCCCGAGACCGATCATGCCGAGTTGCATTGACGATGACCTTCCTAGCTCAGCGCTTCGGTGATCGCGCTGTCGAGCATCTTCAGGCCCGATTTCAGATTGCCCTTCAGATGCACGCGCAGGGCGCGGCGGCCGCGTTCGGTGAGCACGTCGAAATCGCCGCGCGCCTGCGCCGCCTTGATGACGCCGAAGCTGGCCTTCTGCCCGGGGATCGGCAGATCTTCGGCATCGTCGGCGGTGATCTGGAGAAACACGCCGCTGTCCGGGCCGCCCTTGTAGGCCTGGCCGGTCGAGTGCAGGAAGCGCGGGCCGAATTCGGCGCAGGTCGCGAGGTGCTTGGCGTCGCGCAGCTTGAGCCTCATGCGTTGCAACGCATCGATGTTGCTCGAGTTGCGCTCGATATAGCCGAGCAGGGCGACGTAATCGCCGGCATCGGTGCGACCGAGATGCGCCTTCAGCCAGGAGGCGAGGGTGCCGTCGGCGCCGTGCTCGCGCAAGCTCTCGGCGTTATGAGCGTCGGTGTAGAGCTCGCAGCCCCTGATGGAGACGACTGGATCTTCTGCCGGAAGTGCGCCGGTCTGCTCGAACGCTGCGGTCAGCTGCCGGGTCTTGATCTTGGCGGCTTCGACGTCGGGCTGGTCGAACGGATTGATGCCGAGCACTGCACCGGCCACGGCGGTCGCCATCTCGAAGCGGAAGAATTCCTGCCCGAGCTGGTCGATCGAGCTCATGACGATGCGCACGACGGGATGACCGGCTTGTTCCAGCGCGGCCAGCTTCGCGTCATGGTCGGCAACGTCATCGCCCTCGACCCTGATATCGATGAAGAAGCGGTCGCTGCCGTAGGTGGATGGATCGCCGACCGGCTCGCCATCGATCGGAATCAGGCCCTTGCCGTCCTTGCCGGTGGATTCCGCGATCAGCTGCTCGGCCCAGGCGCCGAAATCCGCCACCTTAGCCGAGGCGAAGATGGTGACCTTGTCGCGGCCATCCAGACCGGCGAGGCCCATCGCCAGCCCGAGCTGGACACCCGGATTCTGCAGCGGCGGCACGTCGGGGCCGCAGGAGCGCACCATCGCCAGCGCATTCGTGATCAGCTTGCGGACGTCGATGCCCGCGGTTGCTGCCGGCACCAGGCCGAAGGGCGACAGCACCGAATAGCGGCCGCCGATGGTCGGCTCGCCATGGAAGATGCGGGCGAAGCCCTGGCGTTGCGCCGCCTTCTCCAGCGATGACCCGGGATCGGTGACGGCAATGAAGCGGTGGCCCGCCGTCTTGGCGCCGATCGCTTCGCTCACGCGCGCAAAGAAATAGTCCTTCATCGCGTTAGGCTCGGTGGTGCCACCGGATTTCGAGGAGACGATGAAGACCGTCCTGGAGATGTCGACGGCCTTCTCCATCGCACGCACCTGCGCGGGATCGGTAGAGTCGAGCACATGCAGCTTCGGAAAGCCCGCCTTGCGCGGAAAAGTCTCGGCGAGCACTTCCGGTCCGAGGCTCGATCCACCCATGCCGAGCACGACGGCGTCGGAAAATTTCTGTCCCTTCACCCGTTGGGCATAGTCCTCATAGTCGGCAACGTCGGCTTTGGTCGCGCTGGTCAGCCAGCCCAGCCAATTGTGCTCGTCGTGTCCGGTCCACACGGTGGCGTCCTTGTGCCAGAGCCGCCGGATCTTGGCCGCCTTGCGCCATTCCTCGGTCGCCGCGGCGATCTTCTTCTCCAGCGGCGCGCCTGGCGCGATCGTCTGTTGACCCAATTCGATGCCGAGCACCGTCGCGCGCTTGTAGGCGACCGCGCCGTAGAGCTTGTCGGCGGCGTCGGCAAACTGCTTGACGCCGTCGATCACGAGGTCGGCGGTGATCTCGCCGAGCGAGATGCCGGTCTTTGCGAGGTCATCGAGGGCCGCCTGGGCGGCCTCGACGTCTTCTTCCAGGCTGTCGCGCACCTTGCCATGGTCGCGGAACGCATCCAGCGTCGCCGGCGGCACGGTGTTGACGGTGTTCGGCCCGATCAATTCCTCGACATAGAGGACGTCGCTGTAATCCTTGTTCTTGGTGCCCGTGGACGCCCATAGCAGGCGCTGCGGCTTGGCGCCCTTGGCCGCCAGCCGCTCCCAGCGGTCTCCCGAGAACAGCTGCTTGTAATCCTGGTAGGCCATCTTGGCGTTGGCGATGGCGATCTTGCCCTTGAGCGCGGCGAGCCGTTCTTTTTCGATCGGATCGTTGGCCTGGGCGATCTTCTCGTCGAGCTGCTTGTCGACGACGCTGTCGATGCGGCTGACGAAGAACGAGGCCACGCTCGCGATATGCGACGGATCGCCGCCGTCAGCGACATAGGCTTCGAGACCCGCGAGATAGGCTTCCGCAACTTGGCGATAGACGTCCTGTGCGAACAGCAGCGTGATGTTGACGCTGATGCCGCGGCTGATCAGGTGTCGGATCGCCGGCAGGCCGGCGTCGGTCGCCGGCACCTTGATCATCAGGTTCTTGCGGTCGACGGCCTTCCAGAGTTGTTCGGCTTCGGCGGTGGTCCCATCGGTGTCCATCGCCAGATAGGGCGAGACTTCGAGGCTGACGAACCCGTCATTGCCGTCGAACCGGTCATAGACCGTCCGCAGTACGTCGGCAGCGTTCTGGATATCCTCGACCGCGACCGCCTCGAACAGCTGCGTCGGCGAGCGGTCGCCACTCTTCAGCGCCTTTGCGATCGGCGCGTCATATTCGTCGGAACTGCCGATCGCCTTTTCGAAGATGGCGGGATTTGACGTGACACCCTTGACGCCGTCCTCATCAATCAGCCGCTTGAGGTCGCCCTTGGCGACGAAGCCGCGTGCCAGGAAATCGAGCCAGACCGCCTGGCCGTGTTGTTCGAGAGCTTTGACCGGATTCATGATGCCTATCTATGTGCGTCGGCTTGCTTTTTCTTGGTTCCCGTCCGGCGGCGTGCCGGACCGACGTGGACCAAGCATGACTATGCGCCAGGCCTGCGGATAACGCCATTCATAATGGATTGATCCGCCTTGCATCCCAAGAGGTTGGTGCCGGTGGGGGCAGGCGTTTTGTACGGTCGTCGAGGTCGTCGGGCGCAGAGCCCACAGGTCAAGGCCGGAGGTAGAGATAGCCTATGGACTGCAGCTCGGCGATCCGGACCACGCCGCCTCGGTCGGCAACGACGAAACCGGGCAGCAGATCGTTCAGAGTGAGGTTCTGCGCCTTCATCGTGTTGCCGCAGGCGGCGAGCTGCAAACCTGTCCTGGCGAAATGTCCGACGCGGGTTTTGACGTCCTGCGCTGCGCCCGCGGCGAAGGCGCGCAATGCCGGGCCATGGACGACGAGAGCGATCGTGACCTGATCCGGGCCGCCGACACCGTCGTAATGGTTCTGAATGTTGCCAAGAACGAAGCCGACCTTGTCGATCTCGTTCAAATGATAGACGACCTTGAGCCTGTCGTCAGGTTTGCTTCTCTCCGCCGATCGTGCGCGCGAGCTTGCGAGCACTGCGCCGAGAGCGGAGAAGACTCCGCCCAGCAAATTGCGCCGATGCATGGTCCTGCTCCTTGCAAACCTGAAACGCCGCCACATGTCTTGAATCACATGCGATCATTTGTGCCGGATGGCCGCGAGTTCCTTGCGGTCGGTTACGAGTCCCGCGCAGTCCGCGGCGGCGGTGCGGTCGAGCCGGAAGATCTTGTCGTCGCTTCCTGCGACCAGCGCATCGGCTGCGTCATCGTCCGGCTTGTTGCCGTGTTGCCAGACCGTGATGCGCGTCAGGCGCACGATCGCGGACATATCGTCCTTCGCCATCGCGATCTCGATGCCGCCGCCCTCGCAGTCGACCGGGCAGCCGTAGCGGATCTCGTGTCCGCCATCCTCGGCGCGAATGTGGTCGCACGATCCGCTGGAGTCGAAATCGCCGGGGCGGTCGCGGTAATTGACGCCGAGGCGAAACGAATAACCCATGATGCTTTCTCCTTGCGGAATCTCCGCCGTGACCAGCAACTGCATCGCACTGATCTTCTGCTTGGGATGTTGCGCCAGATGATCGGGCGCATAGCGACGCGTGAAGCAGGCGTAGGCTCTTTGTCGGGGCGCCTTGGTGAAGACGCGCGCGTCGTATGCTCTCGCTTTCGCTGGGCCGATGATGTCGTCCGCGCGCGTGCCGGTGCTGACACCGGCAAGTGCGATACCCGACAGGATGAACAGAAGAAGTCGTGCCATGATGCTTGTCCGCTGCCTGTGGCCCGCGCGCATCACGTCGCGCGACCGGTGAAACGTTCCAGGCTTTGGTCGCTGCGGAGAAGATGTGCGTTCACTTCCGGTTCACCCGCGGGAGCGACACTGTTTCGACGCCCCGCGCTGCGGAGTTCACGTGGCTTCACAAGGCCTTGTGCAGCGCAGGGAGACTACGGTGCCGGGGTATTGCGGATGTTGCGAAGCGGAGACAATGGGGTACAAATGGGGAGAGTCG
>JBARNF010001127.1:0-2124 GCA_049802835.1 Bradyrhizobium sp. | reverse complement strand
AGGCGCGCGAAGATCGAGGGCGACTTGACCAGTCTCGGCTACGCGCCAGCCGGCACCCCCGGCCGAGGTCAGATGGCGTCGCAATGGACGATCGACGACATCCGTAAAGCAACGGGCATCGGTTCGGCCGAGCCGGCTAAGGCCGAGGTGGTCGGCAGCGCCACGCTGGAGACCAAGGTGACGGTCGAGCCGTCGCCGGATTTTCTGACGCGGGTTGAGCAGCGGGTTCAGAACGCCATCAACGCATTTCGATCCAGCGGGACGACGGCGACGGGCTCGACTGGGTCAACCGGTCGATCGATGCCGGAGGCGGGGGCGGTGCCGTAGGAGGCGCTGAGCCCAAACTCTGCGACAGGGTGCAATAACGCAACGCCGCCGCCTTCGATGCCTGAGTTCGGAGCGCACAGCCGGCCTAACCTAAATCCGTCAACAAAAAAGGGCAATGTTGACAAAGGTAGTTGTCACCTAAGTAGTTCCATATCACCTGAACGGCGGAAGTCGTCCGAAGAGTGCCGTTGCCTGTTGCCAGGCTCTGTTCCCGCGGGACTTGTCCGACCGGGCGAGGGTCAGCTCGCCGAAGCATTCCGCAGATGTCCCATCGACGTAGGGTAGAATGCGTCGGTACTTGCCCCGGCAAGGCTGGGAGAACTATTGCATGGGTTGGGCTTGCGTGGATAATCTGTCGGTGCAGCCCTGAAAGTCTACGGCGAACCAGTATGACGATTAACGACCAATTCAGTGATATTGTGAGTCTTCTTGCTGCTTCCGATCTCGCTGCGCGGGAAAGGAAAGCCCTCGAAGAGCGGTTAGATGCTGAGGGTATCGCAGGCGCTTCAAGCGCTTTCCAAGAAACGAAGCAGTTTCTTGAAGCTTTAGAGTCGGCCTTGAAAGCAGGCGTTGATCCGATGATCACGCTAGCGATGGATTACCAATGGGTACCCAGTAACGGACGTGACTACTACATGCTTTGTTATAAGCTCTGGAAGCCATCCCGCGGAGAAAATGAATTGTGGTTTCATGTAACCGGCGATTTTCAACGGATCGAGTTCGAGAGTCATGACTTTGCTCTCACGGACACGACGGGCATTCAGAATGCAATTAAAGCATGGGTGGTCGCGAAGTTGCACTGACGAACGCCAGATTGTGAGCAAAAGCAGCTCATGGTGGTGGTCACAGTGAAGCCCGAGATAATGTTCGTTGTTTTCGGATGCGTTTCGCAGGCGACTTTCGTCTTTTTCTAGAGAGGGGCGGCACTCCTTACGCCGTGAATTTCGGGAGCCTCCTTAGCAGCGGTCAAACTGCACCCGTTGCAAACGCGAGCGCTGAGTGGAGTAGCCGCTATCGCTCCTGTTTCGTGAGGCTGCTCAATAAGCCGCTGCCCTTTTGAGGCCCTGTACTGCTTCGCACAAACCAAGGACACGCTGATGGCGACATCTCTGGTTGGCCGCGACTGGCTGAAGACGCTCTGGCCGGCCTCGTTCAAGGGCGTCCCGTTCTTCTTCGAGCAGGACAAGGAGGAGGGCGGGCGCGGCCTGGTCGTGCACACCTTCCCGAACCGGGACGAGCCCTTTGTCGAGGATCTGGGCGAGGAGCCGCGTGTCTATTCCGGTTCGGCCTATGTTCATGGCGACAGTGCGGACGCGCTGGCGACGGCGCTGAAGGCGGCGCTGGCCTCACGCGGCGCAGGCATGCTCGTCGTACCGTACTTCGGGCCGGTGACGGTGCATTGCCAGAGCTTCGAGCGTGCGACGCAGCGCGACCAGATGGGCTATGTGGCCTTTGAGCTCAAGTTCGTCCGCAAGGGTGCGGCGTCTGGTCTGGTCTCGGTTCCGCTGTTGCAGAACGTCGGGTTTGTCGCGGCCGACGCTCTGGCGTCGGTGCTGGCGCAGAGCTTCCCGGTGACGATCACAACAGCTGGCAAGTCCGGGTTGGTGGTGGCGGCCGTCACCGATACGCTGTCCGAAGGTGCGGCCGCGCTCGATGTGATCAGGCAGAGCTATCCGGTTGATCCGAAGGTGTCGGCCATGGTGCGGGACGCAGTGCCGCTGGTGGTCGGGAGCTTTGCGACAAGCATCACCAACGACGCCGTGCCTGGCGCCGCCGCGACCGCGGCGGTCGCCAGCC
>JBARNF010001126.1:0-1697 GCA_049802835.1 Bradyrhizobium sp. | reverse complement strand
TCCATAGGAGCCCCAAATCCCGGCTTCGACAACACGATCGTGCTTGGCTTCTCGACGGACGGCAATCCGAGCAATGACTGGCGCATCCATATCACGCCATTTGACAATTCTACTGTGAGCATCAACGGCATCGACAAGCCTCCGTTCAATGCGCCCAAATACTGGCGCAACAGCGGCACCTGGAATAACTCCGGCGCCACGACGACTGCGTCGACGATGCTCGACGGGCGCGTCAAATACAGCCGGACCGGCGGGACTGGAACTGGCGGCGGCTATTGGGAAATCGAGATTCAAATTCCGATTGCGGCAACCGCCGCCAGCACCGCCGGCATCGCCTTTCCGGCCACTGGTCCCTTCAAATTCTATGCGAACGTCGTGAGCACATCATTCCTTTCTGGCACGTTCACTCAAGATCCGTGGCCGGCCGCCACGCCGATCGTGCCAGCTGCAACCATGGACATCGAAAACAGTACTCCATCGGTTGGCGGCTGGGGTACGCTGTCGTTCAACAACCGACCGGCCTGCAACGACGTGTCCATCACGTGGGCGGATGTCGGCGTCCTGGATCCGATGGGCGGCAGCGCCATCGTGGGGAGCGTGCAAGCTGTTTCCGATGCCACTCTCAATAGCGTGGGCGCCGGCACCCAGGCTCTGTGCAACGGTATTTCCGATAATCACCAGTGGCCGGGAACCCAGGGGCCGCTCAATACCTTTATCGCGCGGCCTCACAACGGCATGAGCTCGCCGGCGCAGCAGGTATCGGCCAAGTTCTACGTCGCCAATTGGGGCATCCCGGGCGTGTCGGATTGGTCCCCGATCGGCGCTCTCAGGGCTCCAACTGTCAGCCCTCCGCCGGTAACCGATAATCCGACGCCGGCGGCAAACATTTCGTCCGGCGGCACCATCGACCTGAAGGCCAAGTGGAGCATGAGTGTCGCGCAGTCATGCACGTATCGCTTCTCCAATAACGGGCACCACTGCATTCAGGTCGAGTTGGAGTCGACCGATCCCGCTACGGTGTTCTCCACCAAATCGGTCCAGCGCAACATAGACTTCGTGTCCGCATCCGTGAACGAGCGCGACGCGGAAATCAGCGTGCGCGGTCGCGGCAAAGTACCGGCCGGCCGCTCGCAGCACGAAATTCTTCTGTTCGTCGACAAGGCAGTTCAGTATTACGTCAAGGCTGGGGGCGACGGTCGGGATAAGGAAAAGAATTTTTATTATCGGACCGCACCGTCGGTGAAGCAGTGCCCGCAGGGGCTGCGATATCCGGAATTCCGGACCATTCCCGGGTATAGCTTTCCGCAGGGCATGACCGAAGCCCTCGTCCACATCGTACGCGGCTATCTGCGAAAGGACTGCAGCCTCGTCATCAACGGCCGGCGGTATGATTGCGCTGAGGCGGTCGGGTCGTTCGGTGTCGTGGCCGGTCACAACGGTACGGTTCGGGCCTGGCGGGACTGGATCCAGGGCAACAGCGTCAAGATGCTGGAGGATGGCGTCTACGCGGTGCAAGTTCCGGAGGAGAGGTCCGTGAAGGTGAGGGTCACCCTCACGGCCGTCGGGCGCGGCGACAAGGATCCCGGACCGCAGAAGCCCGCCCCCCGTCGGTAATCCGGGCCCACATGCTCGCGCTCGGCACAGGATCGGACTCGGTGCAGCTTCGCACCGTGCGCCTGCGCGGCGCCGCCGACGGG
>JBARNF010001125.1:0-12647 GCA_049802835.1 Bradyrhizobium sp. | reverse complement strand
GTCTGGTGCCGCTGCTGCTGACGCCGTTGCTCGCCGTCTCACTGCCGGAGTCGATCCGCTATCTCGCGCTGGCGGGCGGCCGTGACCGCGATGTCGCGGCGCTGCTGCGGCAAGTCGATCCGACGCTGCGAACCGCCGACGACGTCCGTTTCGTGGCGCCGGAGCCGCGTCTTCCCGGCCTGCCCTTCGCGCATTTGTTTGCCGAGCACCGCGCCGGCACCACGCTGCTGCTCTGGGTCGTGTTCTTCATGAGCCTGCTCGACCTCTATCTTTTGTCGAACTGGCTGCCGACGGTGCTGAACGATCTCGGCGTGTCGGTATCGGCATCGGCCGCGATCGGCGCCATGCTGCAGGTCGGCGGCGTGGTCGGCACCTTTGCGCTCGGCCGCATCATCGACCGGTTTTCGTTTCGCGCGCTCGCGGTCACCTATCTGGTTGCGGCGATCGCGGTGGCGGCGATCGGCCTGTCCAGCCATGCGATCGCGCTGGTCACGGTGGCGATCTTCGCCGCCGGCTTCTGCATCGTCGGCGGCCAGATCGCCGCGAATGCGTTGACCGCGACGTTCTATCCGACCGCGATCCGGGCCACCGGCATGGGCTGGGCGCTCGGCATCGGACGCATCGGCTCGATCGTCGGTCCGCTGATCGGCGGCGCCATGCTGGCGAGCCATGTCGACGTCGAGACGCTGTTCTTCGCGGCCGCCGTCCCGGCGCTGGTGGCCGCCGCGACAGCGCTGCTGCTGGCGCGGATCGTGTGACGCGGCGCGAGGCGAGAGGAAGCCTGCGATCGCCGTCCTGACGCGATCGTTTGCTCCGCTCACGCCGAGCGCGTAGCGCTCTTGCGCGGCGGTCGCGAACCCGTTGTACCCCGCGTGCTGCGACGCTGGCGCGGCGGCGACGTCCGGCGCTGGGGCGGCGCGGTCAGTGGTTCGGAGGTCTCGGCGCGGATTTCGGGCCGGCCGCGCAGCACCTTGCCGATCTGTCCGATCGTCAGCGACGGCAGGAACTTGTCGTCCTTGACGATGTCCATCGCCTGATCCGGCGTGAGCGCGCCGCGGCGCGTCACGTGACGCTCGCCTTCGCCGACGGTCCATGCGCTTTCCCAGAGCACGGCGAGCAGATGCGCGCCGTCCTGCATCACGCCGATGGTCTGCCGGCCGAACAGCGACCACAGCTTGGACGACGCGGCATTGCCGCCCTTGCCGATGTCGACATAGGCCTGCACGATCTTGGCCGGCGGTATCGCCTTGAAGGTGGCGCGCATCAGCCTGATGGTTGCGATCGCCGCCTCGCGACCCGAGCCGACGAGCTCGGACTGCTGCACCCTCGCGGTCTGCTTCAGCCCGTCGAGGATGGCCACCCGGTTCTGGAACACCATGGCGTCCTCATAGGCGCTGTGGACGCCCGAACCCAACGGCTGCAGCTTGGTCTGGCCCGCCTTCTTGCCCTTGCTGAAGACGTGCTTCACGGGCCGTCCGGGATCGCCATCATGGAGATAGGAGATGTGCAGCGGCTGGCAGGAATCGCCGACATAATGCGCCAGCACGCCGGCGGCGCAGACGAACTCCTCGGGCTTGCCGGCCTTGGCGTAGTCGCACATCTTGTCGAAGATCTGCCAGACCCGGAACGGCAGCAGGCCGCGGCGATCCTCCTTGATCTTGTCGCCGCTCAGGATGTCGGTCACGCTGTCGTAGAAGCGCTCCCAGATGTCGGGATCGACATTGGCGTCATCCTTGGTCAGATCGAGCAGCGTCTTGCCGCCCGGTCCGGGCTGATCCATGTCGGCGAAATGATTGCTGCCCTCGAACTTGCGGGCAAAGCCCTGCTTGCCGACGCGCGGCTTCCAGAAGAAGTCGGGCACGTCGGCCATCGGCACGAAGTCCTCGCTGCCCATGCCCTTGAACTCGCCCTGCTTCAGCCTGGCGTCGTCATGGCTGATGATCGCAAGATTGTTGTCCATCAGCGCCTTCAGCTTCGGCAGCCGGCTCGACAACGCGCCGAGTGCGCGCGAGGCGATCGAGAAGTGCCCGAGCGCGCCCCACGTGTCCGGCTGGTCGATGTTCCAGTCCTGCAGGAAATCAACTTCCAGCATGGCGCAGACGCGCGACAGCAGGGTCGCGAGGACAAAGCTCTGCGGCGCCGCCTTGTCTGTCGAGCGGAAAATGTTGCGGCCCCACTGCATCGCCAGCGGCATGAACTCGCTGGCGTCGGGTTCGTGCTTTTTGCTGGTGCCGTTGCGGTGCGCGCCGTTGCTGCCGCCACCATTGCGCGCGCGGCCTTGCCCGTCGGTCCGCTCGACCGGCTCGAGCAGCCACAGGGTGCCGGAATCGCCGGGAAACGTCGCGAATTTGGGCGGGCTTTCCTTGCTGCCGCGCCGCTGCGTGCGCGCACCGATCATGAGGTCGGCGACATATTCGAAACCGCCCTGCTTCTTGTAGCGGTAGAACAGCCCGTGGATCTCGCCGAGCATGGTGCCGCCCGCCGCGCCGGTGCCGCGGACATAGCAGCCGACCAGCGACAGCGAGAGATTGATGCCGGAAAAATCCGCCATCGGCCCGACGCGCCCCAGCCCCTTGATCGCCGTCGTCCAGCGCGAGATGTCATCGATCTCGACCATGCCGATGTCGAGATTGACGAACGTATCGTGGACCGTGAAGTTCGGATACAGCTCCGAGAACGGCAGCCGCGTGAGCTGCTTGTCCGAACTTTCGCCCACCCGCTCCTCGGCGCCGGCGATGATGGCCGTGACCACCTCGCCTTCGTCGCCGGTGACGTGACGGTTGGTGAGCGCGTAGACGAGATGGCCGTCACTGACGAGCGCGCCGATGGTCGCGACATATTGCTGGCCCTGCACGGTCGCGATCAGCGGGTTGCCCGGGCCGATATTGTTGATGGGATAGACGATCTTGTTGGGCGCCTCGATCGGCGTGACCTGCTCCTTCGGCGCTTCGACCACGCAGATCGGAACGCGCGAGCCGTCGGGCATGAAGACCGTGCTCGGGATCAGTTCGCCGGGCCGCGACAGAGCCTTGGGATCCTGCCATTCGGACACGAATACGAGAATGCAGGGCCAGGAATAGGAACGCACCTGTGAATTATCGAGCCGGCGCACGCCGGTGCCGTGATGCCTGGTCTTGTCGTGCGGCCAGCTGTCGCTGCTCCTGATCCGATAGCGGCCAAGCGCGGTCGCAACGACGTTGGGATGGCGCATCAGATGCACGTGGAACAGTTCGCGCGCATCGACGAGATTCTTCAGCGACAAATGCGCGAAATCATCCTCGGCCTGGAATGCGGAGAGGTCGATCTGCGGCTGTGGGCGCACCATGACTTTCCTCCAAATGACATGTCATTAAAAATTGAAAATGCCGGTCACGATGACACCGGCGACAACAACGATGCGACGCCGGCGCGTGGCTCGAACCGCGGCGCAACGAGCGCCGGCGTCAGAATTGCATCACGGATCGCGCACAACTGCAAGACGACTCCTCGCGATGCGGCGGGACCGCGTGCTTGCGCCCGTCGCCGCCATCTGCGGGGCAGCCGCGTCCGCCCCGCTCCTGCTACCGCCAAAGAGATCGCTCCCCCCGCCCGCTCGGGTGCAGCAGGTGCAATCGCCGTCAGCCGCAAGCCGCCGCGTGCTGCGCCGCCATCTCGACGTCCGCCGCCGTGACGCGCTGGAACGCAGGGCGTGACGTGATGCGCTCGGCATAGCGCGCGAACACGTCGTTGCGCGGCACGACGCCGAACATCATGGTCCAGTTGAGGGCGACGCCCCAGAGAATGTCGGCGGCGGTCATGCGCTCGCCCAGCAGATAGGGCCCCTGGGCCAGTTGCTGTTCGAGCGCGCCCAGCATGGTGTCGTAGTCGGCGTAGGGCGACTGCGTGAGCGGGGCCGGCTCGCGCTTCATGAAATGGTCGATCACGGCCGGCTCGAAGGAGGACCCGTAATAGGCGATCCAGCGCAAATAGGGGCCGCGCAGGGCATCGTCGAGCGCAGGCGTCAGCCCCGCATTCGGAAACAGATCGGCGAGATAGATGAAGATCGCGACCTGCTCGGTCACGATCTGGCCGCGATGGCGGATCGCCGGCACCTTGCCGAGCGGATTGATCGCGAGATAGTCGGCCTTGCGCTGCTCGCCCGCCTTCATGTTCAGGATATGCAGATCATGGGGCGCGCCGAGTTCCTCCAGCAGGATGCGTGCGCCGGCGGCGCGGGTCTGCGGCGAATAATACAGCGTGATGCGGTCGTCGGTGGTCATGATGGTCTCCTCCCATGGTCGCTGCGATGCCGGGCTTGTCGCACACCATACCTGACATCCCGTGTCAGGTATGTTTTAAGGGGGCATGCGTGCGAGCCGGCTCTTATCCATCCTCACCACGTTGCAGGCCAAGGGCCAAGTGACGGCGCCCGAGCTTGCGGAGGCCTGCGAGGTCTCGGTGCGCACCATCTATCGCGACGTCGACGCGCTCGCGGCGGCGGGCATTCCTGTCTACGCCGAGCGTGGCGCCGAGGGCGGATTCCGCCTGCTCGACGGCTATCGCGTGCGGCTCAACGGACTGTCAGCTGCGGAAACCGACGCGCTGTTCATGGCGGGGCTGCCCGGCCCGGCCGCCGCGCTCGGCCTCGACGCCATGACTGCGGCGCAGACCAAGCTCGTCGCGGCACTGCCGCAGAGCCTGCGCGCCAATGCCAGCCGCATGCAGGCGCGCTTCCATCTCGATGCGCCTGGCTGGTTCGGCGAGGCCGAGGAGCCGCAGCACCTGCGCGCGATCGCCGATGCGCTGCTCGCCGACCGCCTGATCGACATCCGCTACCAGACGTGGCGCGCCGAGAAGCGCCGCCGCGTGGCGCCGCTCGGCCTCGTGCTCAAGGGCGGCAGCTGGTATCTCGCCGGCCAAGTGGAGCGCAGCGTGCGCACCTACCGCGTCGCGCGCGTTCTCGACTGCACCGTCACAGAGGAGACGTTCGCCCGGCCCCCCGACTTCGATCTCGCCGCACATTGGCGCGCCGCGACCGAGCGGCTGGAAGCGGAGCTGCATCCCAGCGAGGCCAAAGTGAAGCTGTCTCCGTTCGGCGTGAAACTGCTCGAGGTCGTGAGCCAGCCCTATGTCAAGGCGCGCACGCGCATCGGCGCCGACAGCGACGCCGATGGCTGGCGCATCGCTACCATCCCGATCGGCACGACGCACTGGCACGCCGCGTCCGAATTGCTGCGCTTCGGGCCCGAAGCCGAAGTGCTCGATCCGCCGGAGCTGCGTGAGAAGATGGCGGAGCTGTCGCGGGCAATGGCGAAGCGGTACGGGGCTTGAAACGCCACATCAGGATCCCGCACAAATCGCTCCGTGGTCTTATCGCGCTGCCTTTGCTCCAAATGACGATATGAGATTGGCAGATCAACGCTCTATCCGCGTTATTGCGAGCGCAGCGAAGCAATCCAGAATCCCTTCGCGGGGACAGCCTGGATTGCTTCGCTGTGCTCGCAATGACGGGGTGGGAGTTGGGCAAGCCAATTTCGAGCCAGGGTGCGCCTGCTGTATCGAACTACAAGCTACAGCACCACCGGCGCGTCGGGTAGTTCGTTCGGATCGCCGGCGTGCGGCGGATAATGTTTGGCGAGTTCGCGTGACACCTCGGCAATTCCCTGCATCACGCCCTGCTCGAAGCGGCCGGCGCGGAACTCGGCCTCCATCGCCCGGCAGATCGTCTCCCAGCGCGCGGCGCCGACCTTTCCATGGATGCCACGGTCAGCGATGATCTCGACGTCGTGGTCGGCCAGCAGCAGGTAGATCAGGACGCCGTTGTTGTGCGCGGTGTCCCAGATGCGCAGATGCGAGAACACGTCGAGCGCGCGTTCGCGCGGCGGCTGGTTGCGCCACAGCGGCCGGCCGTCGAGTGCGCCTTCGACGACGAACCGGAGCTGGCCGGAATGCGTGCGCTCGCCGTCCTTGATCGCCTGCTCGACGCGCACGAGCACATCGGGCGTGAAGATCCGCTTCAGCTGCCAATGGTGAAGGAGAAGATGTCGGCCGATCCGTCGGATGCCCATGGTCGCGCGCCCTGTCCTCACCAGCTGCCCGAGGCGCCGCCGCCACCAAAACTGCCGCCGCCGCCGGAGAAGCTGCCGCTGTCGCTCGAGCTGCCGCTGCTCCAGCCACCCGACGACGAGCCGCTCGACCAGCCGCGGCGGCGGCCACCCGACGACGGCATCGTCGAGCTGAAGCTGCCGGCGATGAACGCGATCACGATGCCGGCAACGACAGACAGCAGCGCCAGCGTCATGGATCCGACCAGGACCCAGGTCAGAATCCCCAGCGCGCCGCCGGTGGCCAGCGAGCCCAGCAGCCGCCCGAACAAGGTCCGCAGCACGCCACCGAGAAAGATCGCACCGAAAAACGCGACCGGCGCGAACGAGGAGATGGAGTCGAAGTCGATATCTCCGCCATGCGACGCCTGTGGCTGCGGCACCGGCAGGGTTTCGCCGTTGATCACGCCGATGATGCGGTCGACGCCGGCGTCGATGCCGCCGGCGAAATCGCCGCTGCGGAATTTCGGCGTGATGACCTCGTCGATGATGCGCCGCGCGGTGACGTCGGTGAGGCTGCCTTCGAGGCCGTAGCCGACCTCGATGCGCAGCTTGCGGTCGTTCTTGGCGATCACCAGCAGCGCGCCGTCGTCGACCTTCTTGCGGCCGATCTTCCAGGCTTCGGCCACGCGGAGCGAGAACTGCTCGATCGTCTCCGGCTGCGTGGTCGGCACGATCAGCACCGCGACCTGGCTGCCCTTGCGCGTCTCGAGCTCCTTCAGCTTCTGGGTGAGGCTCGCAACGTCGGAGGAGGACAGCGTGCCGGTCTGGTCGACGACGCGGCCGGTCAGCGGCGGCACCGCGACGTCGGCCAGCACCATGGTGGCGAGGCAGACGAGCAGCGTCGCAAGCAGCGCCTTGACAGCCGAGCGCGCGCGCAAGATGGACGCTCCGCTATTTCGAGGGGGCAGGCGCGGGCGCGTTGAAGTCGACCTTCGGCGCGACCGAGATCTCGCGCTCGTTCTCGACAGTGAAGTTGGCCTTCTCCTTGTAGCCGAACGCCATCGCGGTCAGGTTGTTCGGAAAGGTGCGAATGCCGACGTTATACTCCTGCACCGACTTGATGTAGCGGTTGCGCGCCACCGTGATGCGGTTCTCGGTGCCTTCAAGCTGGGACATCAGGTCGCGGAACAGCGCATCCGACTTCAGCTGCGGATAGTTCTCGGTGACGACCAGCAGCCGCGACAGCGCGCCGGTCAGCTCGCTCTGGGCGGCCTGGAACTTCTGCAGCGCGGCGGGATCGTTGACGACGTCGGGCGTCGCCTGGACACTACCGACCTTGGCGCGCGCGTTGGTGACGCCGAGCAGTACGTCCTTCTCCTGCTGGGCAAAACCCTTCACGCTGTTGACCAGGTTGGGCACCAGATCGGCGCGGCGCTGATACTGGTTGACGACCTCCGACCAGGCCGCCTTGACCTGCTCGTCATTGGTCTGGATGGCGTTGTAGCCGCAATTGGTCAGGCTCAGCGTCATGAGCGCCGCCAGCATGGTCAGCAATCTCCGCATCGCGCGTCCCCTTCTCCGGTTGTGCGATCTCTCCACAGCACAGCTTGGCCGGAGACGCAATGACGGCACACGGCCGCCGGACATGTGTCTCGGCGGCCGTGTCGTCGGTTCAGAGGGAGTTCCAGTCAGGCCTTGCGGATGCGAGTCGTTCGCCCCGCTGGCGCTTGCAGCTGTGCTCAGCTGCCGTTGCGGTCGCGCAGCTGGGTCACGAACATGTCCTGCCAGCTCGCCGGCTTGACCTTGATCGAGCCGACGCCGTGCATGAACTCGGCGATCTTCAGCACGCCTTCGGGCGTCGCCGAGAACCAGGTATCCTTGTCCTGCAGCATTTCCTGCACCTCCCCCTTGGCGATCTTCACCTTGGCGGTGCGGGCATAGATCTCGGCGGCCGCCGCCTTGTCGTTGGCGATCAGCGTACAGGCCTCGTCGAGGGCATCGAGGAAGGCCTGCACGACCTTCGGATTGGCGTCGACGAAGCGCTTGGGCGCGAACACGACATCCATCGTCAGCCGTCCGAGCACATCGGCCGAATTGGCAACGCGATGGATCTTGGAATCCTTCAGCTCGATGTAGGAGAACGGCGGCGAGGTGAAATGCGCCGTGATCTCGGTCTTGCCCGAGACCAGCGCCGCCACCGCTTCCGGATGCGGCAGGCCGACCGTCATCGGATCGAGCTTGGCGTAGTTCTCCTTGCCGAACTCGTGCACCGCCATCATCTGCAGCATGACGGCCGACAGCGAGGTCTTGATGCCCGGCAGCGCGATCTTGTCACCGGACTTGAAATCCTTGAGCGACTTGATCTCCGGATTGTTGCTGTTCATCCACAGCGAGGTCGAGCTGAGGCCGCTGACGCCGACCACTTCCACCGCAGGGATGCCCTTGGCCTTGGCCCACAGCGTGATGAAGCCGGGCGCGCCGGTGCCGGCGATGTCCAGCGAGCCCGCCATCATCGCATCGTTGATGATGTTGCCGCCGTCGAGCAGCAGCCAGCTCACCTTGAACGGACCGAGGCCTGCCTTCTCGGCGTGCTTCTCCATCAGCTTCTGATCCTCCATCACGATCAGCGGCAGATAGAGGATGCCGTAGCCCTTGGAGAGCCGGATCTCCTTGACTTCGGCTTGCGCCACGCCGGTCGCACCGAGCAGCGTGGCGAGGCCGATCGCGGCGGCCGTGAGTGATTTGCTCCAGGACATGTTCGTCTCCCTTCCTTGTTGTTGTGGTTATAGCTCAAATTCAGTGCTGCATGCCCCAGCGCCGCACCGTCTTGCGCTCGATGGTGGCGAACACGAGGTTCTCGACCACGAGGCCGATGAAGATCACCGTGAACAGGCCGGCGAACACGTTCGCGGTCTCCAGCTGGTTGCGGTTCTCGAAGATGAACCAGCCGAGCCCGCCCGAGCCGGAGGACACGCCGAACACCAGCTCGGCCGCGATCAGGGTGCGCCAGGCGAAGGCCCAGCCGACTTTGAGGCCGGTGAGAATGGCCGGAAATGCAGCCGGAATCAGGATGAAGCGCACCAGCTTCAGCCCGCGCAGGCCGTAATTCAGGCCGACCATGCGCAGCGTGTTGGAGACCGAGCGGAAGCCGGAATGGGTATTCAGCGCGATCGCCCACAGCACCGAATGCACCAGCACGAAGATGATGCTGCCCTTGCCGAGCCCGAACCAGATCAGCGCCAGCGGCAACAAGGCGATTGCCGGCAGCGGGTTGAACATCGAGGTCAGCGCCTCCAGCATGTCGGCGCCGATCCGCGAGCCGATCGCGACCGTGGTCAGGACCGCGGCCAAGGCGATGCCGACGCCGTAGCCGATCAAGAGCGTCTCCAACGACACCATGGTCCGTGCCGGGATGACACCGTTGCCGATGTTCTCGAAGAAGGCGGCGAGCGTGTCGGTGAAGGTCGGAAACAGCAGGGGGTTGCCGAGCCACAGGCCATAGGCCTGCCACAGCGCGGCCAGCGCCACCAGGATGATGGCCTTGCGGACCGCACCGATATGGTAGATGCGTTCGATGAAGGACAGGGTGGCCTCGACCTTGACGTCGCCGAGGGGCGTGTCTGCGTTGACGATTTCGGGGCGCAGCGCCAGCGTCTCGCTCATGGATGCTCTCCTCGTCTTTAGTGTTGGCCGAACAGCATGTCGTTGATGCGCCCTTCGAGCGCGACCTGCTCGGGCGAGCCCATCGTGCCCGGCGGCACGCTGTTCAGCTCGGCGCGGACGCGGCCCGGATGCGGCGACAACAACAGGATGCGCGAGCCGATCTTGATCGCCTCCTCGATCGAATGGGTGACGAACAGCACGGTGAAGCGGGTGTCCTGCCACAATTGCAGGAGCTCATCCTGCATCTTGCGCCGGGTCAGCGCGTCCAATGCCGCGAACGGCTCGTCCATCAGCAGCACGTCCGGCTCCATCGCCATGCCGCGCGCGATGGCGACGCGCTGCTTCATGCCGCCGGACAGCATGTGCGGATAGGAATCGATGAACTTGGTGAGGCCGACCTTGTCGATATAGGATTTGGCGCGCTCGTTGGCCTCGGCGGTGCCGAGCCGGCCGCTGGCCGTCAGCGCGAACACGACGTTCTCGCGCACCGTCTTCCAGGGCAGGAGCTGGTCGAATTCCTGAAATACCATCATCCGGTCGGGGCCGGGCTCGGTGACGTCATGGCCCTTCAGCCGGATACGCCCCTCGGTCGGCTTCAGATAGCCGCCGATTGCCTTGAGCAGCGTCGACTTGCCGCAGCCGGAGGGGCCGAGCAGCACGAACCGATCGGCATCATAGACCTGGAAGTCGACGCGATAGGTCGCCGTGACCAGCGTGTCCGGCGTCTTATACTGGAGCGTCACGCCCTCGACCGAGAGCAGCGGCTCGAACTGAGATTGCGATTGATGGACCGTCATCCGTCCTCCCCTCCATTATATTGCAGTGCGAAATTTCGCTTGGTGCACTTCGGCGCCCTTATGCGAAGTGATAGAGGAGGAGACTGACGCGAACCTGACTCGGAGTTTTCAAGGCGCCGTGCGCATCCTGCTGGTGGAAGACACGCCCGAGATCGGCGCCGCCGTGACCAGCCGGTTCGAGCGGATCGGCTACGCCGTCGACTGGGAGAAGGACGGCCGGGTAGCGAGCGAGCTGCTCGAGGTGCAGACCTATGATTTGATCGTGCTCGACGTGATGCTGCCGAACATGGACGGCTTCGCCGTGCTCAAGCACTTGCGCAAGCGCGGCCTGCGCACGCCGGTGCTGGTGCTGACCGCCCGCTCCGCGGTCGACGACCGCATCGGCGCGCTCGACCTCGGCGCCGACGACTATCTGGTCAAGCCGTTCGACTATCGCGAGCTGGAGGCGCGCGCACGCGCGCTGCTGCGGCGGGCGGCCGGCCAGTCGGACAATCTGCTGACCTTGGGTCCGCTGGTGATCGACCGCGCCGGCCGCACCGCAAGCGTCGCCGGCCAGCCGCTGGACCTGACACGCCGCGAGCTCACCGTGCTGGAGATCCTGGCCGCGCGTCCGGGGCGCTACGTCGCCAAGGAGGAGCTGATCGAGCAGCTGTTCAGCTTCGACCAGGATCCAAGCCCGAATGCCGTCGAGCAGTTCATCACGCGGCTGCGGCGCAAGCTGGCGGCCACGTCCGTCGAAATCAAGACCGAGCGCGGCCTTGGCTATCAGCTCCAGGCTTCTTGAACTCCGCGCATCGCTGCGCGCGCGGCTCTTGATCGCGATCGGCGCGATCCTGGCCGCCGGCGCGGTCGTGTTAAGTCTGGCGGCCTGGCAATATGCCGCCACCGCCGCACGCGACGCCTATGACAAGCTGCTGGCCGGCGGTGCCGTGCAGATTGCCGAGAACATCTACATGCAGGGCGGCGTGGTGACGCTGGATCCGCCGGCCGCTGCGTTCGCGACATTGTCGGCCTATGATCTCGTGTTCTACCGCGTCACCGATCCGCGCGGCGTCGTCGTCGCCGGCTATGACGATCTCACCGTTACTGCGCCCGTCAAGGCGCTGCGCGAGGGCGTCGTGCTGCGAGACGGCATCTATCGCGACCAGGCCGTGCGCATCGCGGCGGTGGCGCGCAAGCTCGACGGCGCGCCCGGCGACGGCTGGAGCGAGATCGTGCTGGCCCAGACCTTGCGCGCCCGCGACGCGTTGACCTGGGACTTGGCCTCGAAAGCGATCGGCCTGATCGCTGCGATGAGCGTGCTGGCGCTGGCGGCCACCGCGCTATGCCTCCGGCTGGTGTTCGCGCCGCTGACGCGGATCGAGGCTGAGATCACACAGCGGCGTCCCGACGATCTCAGTCCGATCGCGATGACGCCGCCGCGCGAGGTGCGCGCGCTGGTCGGCGCCATCGACGGCTTCATGCAACGCCTGTCGGAGCGCATCGGCCTGATGCAGCGCTTCATCGCCGACGCCACCCACCAGCTGCGCACACCGCTGGCGGCGATCGACGCCGAGGTCGAGCTGCTGGCCGATCAGACCAAGGATCCGAAAGTCCTCGAGCGGCTGCGCGGCCGCATCGCTGACCTCGGCCGCCTGACCAGCCAGCTGCTCGATCACGCCATGATCCAGCACCGCGCCCAGGCGCCGCGCTTCGCCGCCACCGACATCAACGCGCTGGCCAAGTCGGTGCTGTCGCAGAGCGTGCCGTTGTCGCTGGACCGCGAGGTCTCCGTCAGCTTCGTGCCCTCGGAGAGCGAGGCCATCGCCGCAGCCGATGCGATCAGCCTGCGAGAGGCGCTCGCCAATCTCATCCACAACGCGCTGGCGCATGGCGCGACAACGCGGCTGATGGTGAGGGTGGAGCGTACACCGAGGCATGTCGCCATCATCGTCTGGGACGATGGCCCCGGCATCACGGCGGACGCCCAACAACGGATGCTCTCGCCCTTTCAGAAAGGCGACGGCTCCCACGGCTCCGGCCTCGGCCTCGCCATCGCCGCCGAAGTTGCGCAGGCCCATGGCGGAAGCTTGCGGTTTGCGGGGAGCGCAGGGGATTTCAGCGTGATGATCGAGTTGCCGTTAGAACGCAAATAGCCGCGCCAACGGCAGTGCGCTCCCTC
>JBARNF010001124.1:0-1794 GCA_049802835.1 Bradyrhizobium sp. | reverse complement strand
GCGCACCGCAACGAGGTGGCGCCGTCCGACCGCATTGCCATCACCGGCGCAGCTTCCTCGACGGGCGCCATGCGGGCAACCGATATACGGCGCCCTCGACTGGCGCCGTCCGGAGGCAATGCCACTTAGCCTATTTTGATCATGGTGCGATGCCGGCTGGGATGCTGGAGCGGACGGGGTTGGCGAGGTGAACCGTGGGCGGGTTCTGGTGACGGGTGCCGTGGTCGCCGGGTCTCTTGACGCGGTAGGAGTTGTGTCGGGCGCGCTTGACGACCCGGGGGTAGCTGCGTTCGCGTCGCTTGTTCAGCTGTCGGGGGCCGGTGATGTCGGCCCTGACCCGCTCGAGGATTCGTGCCTGGTGGTCAGGGGGAAAAGGCCGGGTCGGTGACCCGGCGGCGGATGATGCGTACGGTGCGCTTGAACTTGACCAGGTCCGGGTCGATGCCGGCCGCGGTCGCCGCGGTGCAGATCAGGGCGCTGATCGCGTAGTGGGTGAGCAGATAGCCGTAGATCTCCTGACGCACCAGGTCAGGACTGTGGGAGCGCAGCACCCGGCCCGGTCCGCGCAGGTAGGTCTTCAGCTGCCGGTTCCCGGTCTCGTGCTCCCACCGCTGGTGGTAGGCCTCGGCCAGGGCGGCGGCCCCGGCCTGCACCGGATCGGTGATCGTGGTGATCAGGGCGATCAATTCGTCCTTGCCGTCGCCTTCCCGGTCGGGCACGTCGTACTCGATCACCCGCACGTAGCGGGCCTGGTCCGGATCCAGGTCCTGCCCGGTGCGGGCAGCCTCCAGCAACGCTTGCCGGGCCTTCCCGGTGACCTTGGGGTTGATCAGCACCGACCGGCACGACCCGTCGGGCAGCAGTTCCAGCACGGGCAGGCGCAGGTCAGACTTCACCCGCCACAGCAACGCGGCCCCCGTGTCCGCCGCGGTGCACCAGTCCTGCCAGTTGTAGAAGTTCCGGTCACCGATCAACAGCCAGTCCCGGCGCAGGTGCGGGTACAACTGCCGGGCCAGGGACTGTTCCCCGCTGCCCTTGGAGACCACCGCACCGATCGCCGCGTCCACGACCGCGTGCGAGGCACACTCCGCAAGGGTCACCACCCGGACCTTGGGGAACCCCGCCTGCTGCGCGTCGTCCTTGCCCGTGCCGGCGAACCCGAACGCGGCGATGTTCGCGTCGCTAGCAGGCACGTCCCACTCGAACCCGTCCATCGTCATCAGCCGCCACGGCCCCAGGAACGACCCGAGGGTGTCTTCACTCGCGACCGGCACCGCGACCTGAGAGAACACCTCCCTGACCGGCTCGGGACCCAGTCGCTGACGCGCCTGGGTGATCCCGCCCGACGTGGGCATGGCCCAGACCTCGTCCCAGCAGCCCCAATCCCGCAGCGTCTCGGTCAACCTGACGACGACCTCTTCGTAGTCCTCGTCGGCGAACAGCGCCAACGCCATCACGAAGTAGACCATCACGTGCGGCGGCAGCTTCCCCCCGGACCGCTTCGCCGCCTTGCCCGTCACCTCGATCGCATCATCGACCGCGTCCCGCGGGACCCACGAGGTCAGCACGCCCAGACCGATCCAGTCGGTCAGCCGCCCGCCAGCCACCACCCCAGTGTCCGCCACAACAAGTGATCATGCGGACAGCCAGCCACACACCCACACCGACACGCCGCCAAGGGAAGATCAACTCAAGCTAAGTGGCATTGCACCCAGACTCGTCAAGCGTCGCCTGCAAGCAAGGTGAAGCCAACTTCTACCGCTGCGTCGGTCGAGATCTCGGATGGCGTGACGT
>JBARNF010001123.1:0-2814 GCA_049802835.1 Bradyrhizobium sp. | reverse complement strand
AAGACGATCATCGCGCAGACCGGCGTGCGGCTAAAATGAGAGAAGGGGCGCTGCTCGCGTCTGCGGCCCAAGGAACGGCGCCGGCTCGCTCGGCTCGGACACGCGTCACGGCCCGGTAGACCCGGGTGCGGGACTCACGAAAGGAGAAGACGCACTCATGAAAAGACATTTCGCGATGGTCAAACCTTATTTGGACGACGTCGAGCTGATGGTGATCGCGTCCTCTTTGAACGGCCAGCCATGGTGCACGACGGTCTATTTCGCCTATGACGAAGACCTGAATATCTATTTCATGTCGCGGATGGCGCGACGGCATTCGATGGAGTTGGCCGAGAACGCGAAAGCATCGGTGGCATTGGCCAGCCAGAAATATCACTGGGGAGACAGCTCGAAAGGGTTGCAGGCAGAAGGGAGATGCGAGGCGCTGGCCGATGCGAAGATCGCGCATGCGCTCGACGTCTACGTTCGACGGTTTCCCCGCGTCGCGTCTGTGTTCGACCTGGAGGAAATCAAGCGAGGCCATGCCTCGGAAACGGTCTGGCAATTCACGCCGCAGATGATTAAGGTCTACGACGTAAACAAATACGTTCATGAGGGGACGGAATTGCGGGACTGAGGCCGCATGCCCCGGCGCCACGGTTTAGCGCATCGTCAAGCCGGCTGTTTCGACACCCCGTTCTGCATGCGATGATGCGCTGACGCGCTGCTCGCACAAGACGTCGATCAGCACCGGCGCGCCTCCTGCCACCATCTGAAACGCTTGTTCGAGCGCGCCCGGCAGATCGCCGATGCGTGTGACCGTGCCGATCGCATGGACGCCCTGGCTGCGCGCCAAGTTGGGGAGGTCGAGGGGCGGATCGGAAAAGCGCTGACCGACCCAGGCGTTTTCCGCCGGCCGCTTGCGGGCGCGCGCGATCTTTTCCTGGATGAGCTCGTCATTGAGATGCGTGCCGTTGTTGACCACGACGATCATGGCCGGAATCCGATAGCGCGCCGCGGTCCAGAGCGCGGTGACGCCCTGCATGAGATCCCCGTCGCCAATGACCGAGACCGAGACTTTGCCGGAATCCATCAGCGCCAGTGCATTGCCGACCGCATTGCCGGGCCCCGAGCCGACGCCGGCGCCCCCGTCCATCCCGAGGTAGTCGAGCGGTCCACGCAATGGGTATAGCTCCGACATCCAGCCGAGCGGCACGCGGCCAAGTGCGATGTCATACGTCCTGCGCATGTCGTTCAGTGCGAGCGCAAGCGCCGCAAGATCGATCGCGGACGCGGGATCGCGTTCATTGAGGCGGGGCGCCGTCGGCCTTCTTGATCCGCATGCTCCCCGACTCCGCGGCACCCCGTTCAGTTGCCGTTCGAGCGCCTCGAGAAGCTTCGCGACACACACATCCGGATCGGCCAGGATCGGGACGTCGACGGGAGCCAGTCCATGGTGGTCCATGCTCCAGCCATTGTGCACATAGGAATCGACCTGACAGTGGATCACTTTCGCCGCCACGTCCCTGCCGTCGTAGACGAAATGGAGGATGCCGCCGAGATCGATCCAATCGAGCGCAAGGATGACATCGGATCGCCGCACCGCCTCCTTCTGCGGCTCGCGGAAGTGCACGCCGGGAATCCCGACGTGCAGATCGTGGTCGGTCGGAAACGCGGACGCGGTCTTGAGGTCGGTGACGACGGAGGCGCCGAGGAGTTCGGCAAGCCGCACGCGACGATCCCAGTCGGTCTGGCTACGCGATACGCGCCCGGCCATGATCACCGGATTCTCCGCTCCGAGCAGGAGATCGGCGGCGCGTGCGATCTCCGTATCGGGCGGCTCCGGCGTCGCCGGCGGCGCGAACCGCGCCACGTCGGGCAACCGTATCTCTCCTTCCAGCGCACGCTGCTGCATCGCGACGTCGAGACAAATATAGGTCGGACCGCAGGGTGGCGTTCGCCCGAGAATGTTCGCGCGCAGCATCGACTCGATCATGGCCGGGGCGGAGCCCGGAGTGTCGTCCCATTTGATAAAATGCCGGATCATCGCCGCCTGGTCGCGTGACGTGTGGATCCAGTGAATCCACGGCGTGCGCTGCGCTGCGTCATGAGGGCCGGTAGCGCCGATCATGTAGATCGGCACGCGATCGACCCAGGCGTTGTAGATGCCCATGATCCCGTTCATGAGCCCCACATTGGAATGCATGATCACGCCAAGGGGCTCGTTCGTTACTTTGGCGTAGCCCTGGGCGATAGCAACCGCGACCTGTTCGTTGAGCACGAGCAACATGGCGGGATCTTTGTTGCCGAGATAGTTCACCAGGCTGTCGTGCAGGCCGGCGAAACTGGATCCTGGATTCTGGACGACGTAACGGATGCCAAGTCGCCGCAGCATCTCGGCGGCGATGTCGCTGACCCAGCCGGGCTTGAGATCACCTGCGACCCGCGGTTGTTCGACGTTGAGCATGTCGCTCCCCCCTGCCAAAAGGCGCAGCTCTCTTGGCCGTTCTTTCTGATAGCCCGCCCTATACGGGCCAGGTTGGGGGCAGAAACGAGGATGGTCGACGGCAAGCGATTTGTAAAGGTGATTGCCGCGTCGTCACCCGATAGTCCAAAGTCCCAATGATACAAATCACTCGATCTTTCGCTCGGACGAACGGTGCGAGGCGCTACCCCGTAATCTGTGTCAATTCACTGTACCGTCTTCGTGATTGCGTCGGCGAAAGCTTGTTCTCCCGGTCGTCTGGCGTCGTGATTCCAACGCGTGTTTCGCACGGGCGGCTTTACTGAAGATTTCGGCGGCGGTCTTCGTCCAGACGTAGGGCTTGGGCTGGC
>JBARNF010001122.1:0-1684 GCA_049802835.1 Bradyrhizobium sp. | reverse complement strand
TCAACGCCATCCATTTCGACCAGATGTTCCAGATTCCGATCTGGCAGGCGGCGCAGGATGCGGTGATGCAGCCCACCGTGGACGGCTATGTCTACCAGTTCACGCGACAGGTCGATTATCGTAATCTCAGCCGTAAATAGGTGACGGCATCGGGGAAGACCATGGGCGTGATCGGCGCAACCTTGGTGCGGGCGGGACGACGGTTCGTCTCGTCGCTGCCGGCGCTGTTCGGGGTCCTGGTTTTCACCTTCCTGCTGATGCGGGTGCTGCCGGGCGACCCCGCCGTGTTCTTCGCCTCTGGCCCCAGTGCCGGCCAGGAGGAGATCGAGGTCATCCGCAAGCAGCTCGGGCTCGACAAGCCGCTGCCGAACCAGCTCGCGATCTATCTCTACGACGTCGGCCGCGGCAATCTCGGCCGCTCGATGATGACCGGGCAGGCGGTCGCGAAGGATCTCAAGGAGCGGCTGCCCGCCTCGCTGGAATTGACCTTGACGGCGCTGCTCATTGCCCTCGTCTCGGCAGTCCCGCTCGGCGTGCTCGCCGCATTGAGGCCGGGCTCGCTGGTCGATCACGGCGTCCGGCTGTTCTGTTCGCTCGGCGTCTGCGTGCCGACCTTCGTCTCCGGCCTGCTGCTGATCTACGTGTTCTATTATCTGTTCGGCCTCGCGCCAGACCCGACGGGCCGCATCGACATCTTCGCGACCCTGCCGCCGCAGCGAACCGGATTCCTCATCATCGATTTCCTGCTCGCCGGCGATCTCGAGGGCTGGTGGGCGGCGGCGCGGCAGCTGATGCTGCCGGCGCTGACCATGGCGCTGTTCGTGATCGCGCCGCTGGCGCGCATCACGCGGGCCTCGATGCTGGTGTCGCTCGGCAGCGATTTCGTCCGCACTGCGCGTTCGGTCGGGCTGTCGTGGTGGCGCATCGTCGTGACCTATGCGCTCAGGAACGCGATCCTTCCCGTCATCACGATCGCCGGCATCGTGTTCTCGACCATGCTCGGCGCGAATGTGCTGGTGGAGAAGGTGTTCTCCTGGCCGGGCGTCGCCTCTTATGCGCTCGATGCGCTGCTGGTGTCGGACTACGCGCCAGTGCAGGGCTTCGTGCTGCTGATGGCGACGATCTTCGTGATCGTCAATCTCGTGGTGGATGTGCTCTACGGCATCGCCGATCCCAGGGCGACGGTGGCGTGAGCATGAGCACGATCGAGACCTCATCGACCCTGCGCCATACGGCCTTCGTGCTGCGCGGCAATCCGGTGACGGCGGTCGCGGCCGGTGGCGCGCTGCTGCTTGCGTTGATCGCGATCTTTGCGCCTTGGCTCGCGCCCTACGATCCCATCGCCTCGGACGTGCCGCAGGCGCTGCAACCGCCGAGCGCGGCGCACTGGGCCGGCACCGACCAGCTCGGCCGCGACGTGCTCAGCCGTCTCATCGTCGCGAGCCGGCTCGACCTGACGATCGCGGTGACGGCAGTTGCGGTCTCGTTCGCGCTCGGCTCGGTGATCGGCGCGCTGTGCGGCTATGCCGGCGGCCGGCTCGACAAGGCGGTCGGCCGCTTCGTCGACGTGCTGATGGCGTTTCCGCTGTTCGTGCTGGCGATGGCGATGGTCGCCGCGCTCGGCAACCGCGTCGAGAACATCGTGATCGCGACCGCGATCATCAACCTGCCGTTCTACATCCGC
>JBARNF010001121.1:0-2957 GCA_049802835.1 Bradyrhizobium sp. | reverse complement strand
CTGCACCCTCTCCCCCTGTGGGAGAGGGTGGCCTCGCGAAAGCGATGCCGGGTGAGGGGTTGTCTCCGCGGACAAGGCCCCCTCGTCTGAGAAAATGATCTCTGCGGATGGAGACCCCTCATCCGTCGCGGACTTCGTCCGCGCCACCTTCTCCCGCAAGGGGAGAAGGGAAGGCCGCATCGAGTGCATCATCATGAGTGAAGTGACAGCAGTCATCGGCCTTGAGCCGATCGAGGACCTCGGCGGCAAGGCGCAGCCGCTGCTGCGGGTCGATGGGCTGACGAAACACTTTCCCGTTCGCGGCGGCCTGTTCGGCGCGCGCAAGACGGTGCGTGCGGTCGACGACGTCTCGTTCGTGATCGGCAAGGGCGAGACGGTCGGCATCGTCGGCGAGTCCGGCTGCGGCAAGTCGACCACGGCGCGGCTGCTGATGCATCTGATGGACCGCGATGCCGGCGAGATCATCTTCGACGGTCGCCAGGTCGGCCACGAGATGTCCCTGCGCGAGCTGCGGCGCGGCATGCAGATGGTGTTCCAGGACTCCTATGCCTCGCTCAATCCACGGCTGACGATCGAGGAGTCGATCGCGTTCGGGCCGAAGGTGCACGGCATGGCGGATGGAGTGTCGCGTGCACTGGCCCGCGAGCTGCTCGGCAAGGTCGGCCTGCGTCCCGAAATCTTCGCTAACCGCTATCCCCATGAGATCTCCGGCGGCCAGCGGCAACGCGTCAACATTGCCCGCGCGCTGGCGCTGTCGCCGCGGCTCGTCATTCTCGACGAGGCGGTGTCGGCGCTCGACAAGTCGGTCGAGGCGCAGGTGCTGAACCTGCTGATGGACCTGAAGCGCGAATTCGGGCTGACCTATCTGTTCATCAGCCACGACCTCAACGTCATCAACTACATCTCCGACCGCGTGCTGGTGATGTATCTCGGCGAGGTGGTCGAGCTCGGCCCGGTCGAGCAGGTCTGGGCCAAGCCGGCGCATCCCTATACACGGGCGCTGCTGGCGGCGATGCCGTCGTCTGACCCCGACAATCGCACCGAGGTGCCGCCCCTCTCCGGCGATCCGCCCAACCCGATCGATCCGCCCGCGGGCTGCCGTTTCCACACCCGCTGTCCGTTTGCGGAAGCGCCTTGCTCGAATGTCGCGCCAAGATTGACGGAGCTGGATACAATGGGCCATCAGGCCGCCTGCCACATGGCGATCCCCGGTTCGGGACACAGCCGGGCGCCGGCCGCCTGACGAGCGGACATCAGCAGCGAGAAGCGGAATGACCAGACCCACGCCCCAGCAAGTCAGTGCCATCGCGGAGGCCTCCGGGCTGCCCGTGGACAAGGAGGTCGCGACCCGCATTGCCGAGTCGATCGGACCGGCCTTCGACAATTTCGCGGCCGTCGCCGGCACCCTGCCGTTCGACCTGGAGCCAGCGAGCTACGTCGTGGCGCAGACGCTGAAGGTAGGCCGATGAGCACCGAACCTGCTTTGATGACCCTGACCGACGTCGCCAAGGCGATTGCGGACAAGAAGCTCTCCTCGGTCGAGGTGACGCGCTCCTGCCTGCACCGCATCACGCAGTGGCAGCCAAAGCTGAACGCCTTCATGGCGCTCGAGTCCGAGCCGGCGCTGAAGGCGGCCGCCGAGGCCGACGCCGCCCTGGCCAAGGATGGCCCGAGAGGTCCGCTGCACGGCGTGCCGCTGGCGCACAAGGACATGTACTATGAGGCCGGCCACGTCTCGACCTGCGGCTCACTGATCCGACGCGACTTCGTCGCCACGACCACCTCGACCGCGCTGCAGCGGCTGAAGGATGCCGGCGCGATCCGGCTCGGCACCCTGCAGATGGCCGAGTTCGCCTACGGCCCGACCGGTCACAACGCCCACTATGGTCCGGTGCACAATCCCTGGAAGCTCGGCTACGTCACCGGTGGCTCGTCGTCGGGCTCGGGCTCCGCGGTCGGCGCGCGACTGACATTCGCCGCACTCGGCTCGGACACCGGTGGCTCGATCCGCATGCCCGCGAATTTCTGCGGCGTGACCGGCCTGAAGGTGACCTGGGGCCGCGTCAGCCGCGCCGGCGCGATGCCGCTGTCGCAGTCGCTCGACACGGTCGGCCCGCTGGCGCAGACCGCCGAGGATTGCGCGCTGCTGCTCGGCCTGATGGCCGGTCCTGATCCGGAGGATCCGACTGCAAGCCACGCGCCGGTGGAGGACTATGTCGCGGCGACCAAGTCCTCGATCAAGGGCCTCAGGATCGGCGTGCCCAAGGCGTTCTACGTCGATGACCTCGATCCCGAAGTGGCGCGCTGCCTTGATGCGGCCATTGCCGTTCTGAAGACCGAGGGCGCCGATGTGGTGCAGGTCGAGCTGCCCGATCAGCGCCAGCTCACCGCGGCCTGCCAGCTCGTGCTCGCAGTCGAGGCGGCCGCGTTCCACAAGCGCTGGCTGATCGAGCGGCCGCAGGACTACGGCCCACAGGTCTTGATGCGGCTGCAGAACGCACTGGCCGTCTCCGGCGTCACCTACCTCGAGGCGCTGCGCTGGCGCGGTGCGGCGCTGGCGGCGCATGTCACCGCAACCTCCGGCGTCGATGCCGTGATCGCACCGGTGTCGCCGCTGGTGACACCATCGATCGCCGAGAGCGACGTCGGCGGCGCGCCGGGCGCGGAAGCCGTGATCCAGCGCATCACCCGCTTCACGCGTCCCGTGAACTATCTCGGCCTGCCGTCGCTGGCGATCCCGACCGGCTTCACCGCCACCGGCTTGCCGGTCGGCATGCAGCTGATCGGCCGCTCCTTCGATGAAGCCACCATCCTGACCATCGGCGCCGCCTTCCAGCGCGCGACCGACTTCCACGCCCGGGTGCCGACGCTGCCATGAACAATGTGGTCCCCGCTGTGTCCGCGTCAGCGCTCTGCTCCCTCTCCCCGTTCTTACGGGGAGAGGGCTGGGGTGAGGG
>JBARNF010001120.1:0-2133 GCA_049802835.1 Bradyrhizobium sp. | reverse complement strand
AACGACGCTCCTCGCTCATCAGCGGATTGCCGGCCCACGCCTCCGGAATCATCATCATGACGGCGTGCGGCAGCGAGTAGCCGCCCTGCACCAGGAATTCGAGCGCGTTGTCGAAGCAGGCGGTGTCGGACTGGCCCTCATAGGAGATCGGCCAGAGCCGGCTGATGTCCTTGCCGAACAGCTCCGATGAGACCGAGGCCTGCCGCGCCGCCATCCAGTTGACGTTGCCGCGCAGGGTGTTGATCTCGCCATTGTGCGCGATCATCCGGTAGGGATGCGCCAGCGACCAGGTCGGGAAGGTGTTGGTCGAGAAGCGTTGATGCACCAGCGCCAGCGCGCTCTCGAAATCCGGCTCGTGCAGATCGGCGTAGTACTTGCCGAGCTGGTCAGCCAGGAACATGCCCTTGTAGATCACGGTCCGGCACGACATCGAGCACGGATAATAGCCCGACATGCCGCGGTCGCGGCGCTGATAGATCGCCTGCGAGATCGACTTTCTGAGGATGTAGAGCTTGCGCTCGAACTCGTCCTCGGTCTTGGCGGCGCCGTTGCGGCCGATGAACACCTGCATGGCGCGCGGCTCGGTCGGCTTCACCGTCTCGCCCAGCGAGGAATTGTCGGTCGGTACGTTGCGCCAGCCGAGCAGCACGAGGCCCTCTTCCTCGATCTGGTCGGCGATGATGCTCTTGATGACGTTGCGCCAGGCCTCGTCGCGCGGCATGAACAGCGCGCCGATGGCGTATTCGCCGGGGGCAGGCAGCGTGAAGCCGAGCTCGGTCGCCTTGCGCGAAAAGAAGATGTGCGGGATCTGCACCAGGATGCCGGCGCCGTCGCCAAAGCGCGGATCGGCGCCGACGGCGCCGCGATGCTCGAGGTTGCAGAGGATGCTGAGCGCGTCGGCAACGATCTGGTGGGATTTCTGACCCTTGATGTTGGCGATGAAGCCGACGCCGCAGGAGTCCTTCTCCTGCGAGGGGTCATAGAGACCTTCGGTCTCGGGGCGCCAGGTGTGCAGCTCGCGGGTGATCTCGGCCGGTTTTTCGTGCGAATCCACAGCCAGCGCCGCGCCGCCCAACTTTCCGTGCTCGACCTTCGATCCGCTCATATCCGTCCCCATCATTGATTGGTCAGGGCCTTCACCACCGTCCGGCGCACCCCGGGCGCTGCGCGGGCCCCTCTCCGGAGCCAACGCTCGTCCTTCTCAGCGAGCCGCATTTGCAGAATTCAGGCCAGTCACCGGGTGACAAGTCCCCGCCGGACGACCATGGCCTGTTCACATCGCAGCGCCCTGGTGTCCCGAGGGCGCCGTAACATCATTGCAAAGTCTCGGTCACCTTTGCAACGAAATTTTAGACAGCAGTTCTGTCCTAAACCACAAGATGCCAAACTTTAACCTATCACACAAGCACGGCCGAGTCCTTCCGCCCAGCGGCCCGCGGACCCGTAAATCGCGGCAATTCTTCCGTTCGTGAACGATCCGCCCGGGCGCGTCGATCACGCACCTCGCTCGATTTTGAGACCTGCCGCCTCGATCCCGCCCCCTCGCCGACCCAGGACCGCCGGAATCACGGCAGAGCTTCCGCGCCACTGGAAATGAAGCGACAGCTTCACGTGCGGGGGCATGCAGGAGCTTTGAGCCATGAAGTTGCTAGTTGGAGCCGTCTCAGCCTCGATCATCGCAGCCTTTGCAGCGCAGGCCGAGCCGCTTCCGCCGTCCGGCGTCCGCTCGCCCTATACGGCGGTCTCCGATTTCGACACGCCTTATTCGGAGCTGCCGCCGGCCGCGGTGCCCGCCCCGCCGCCGCGCTACGGCTACGGTCCGGGCGTCGAGTATGGCTATCAGGACCAGCGCTACGCACCGCCTGCGCCGGTCTACCGCCAGGACGGCTACCAGCCGGATTATGGCTACGCTCCGGCATTCCTGCCGGTGCATGAGGTTTATGCGATCCTCCGCGACAACGGCTTCTCGCCGCTCGGCGCGCCGCGCCAGCGCGGCAACGTCTATGTCGTGGCGGTGCTCGACCGCGACGGCGAGGACGGCAGGCTCGTCGTCGACGCGCGTTCTGGCCGCATCCTCCGGTTCGTGCCGGCCTTCCAAGGCGGCGAGCCGTATGAGCGGATGCGCTATGAACC
>JBARNF010001119.1:0-1921 GCA_049802835.1 Bradyrhizobium sp. | reverse complement strand
GATTGTGCTATTTGACAATTAGTTTCGGTTCGGTATTTTGCCGGTATGACGAAGTTGACCGACTACACGAGGTACGCGGATGCGCAGGAGAATTTCTCCTCCGCAAAGCTATGGGAATTGTTCGAGGGCAATCGGGCGCGGCTGAACATCGCGCATGAATGCATCGACCGTCATACGGCGCGCGCCAATCCGGCGGTGATCGTCGTTCATGCCGACGGGCCGGACGAGGTGCTTACCTTTCGCGAAATCGCGGACGCTTCTTCGCGCTTCGCTCATTATCTGACCGGCCAGGGGGTGCAGGCCGGAGATCGCGTAGCGATCATGCTCGAGCCGTCTCGCGCCTTCTACACGGCGGTGTTCGGCACGATGAAGCTCGGGGCCATCGCCGTGCCCT
Source organism: Bradyrhizobium sp. (assembly GCA_049802835.1). Lineage (GTDB taxonomy): Bacteria > Pseudomonadota > Alphaproteobacteria > Rhizobiales > Xanthobacteraceae > Bradyrhizobium. The sequence goes on along the minus strand of JBARNF010001119.1, from coordinate 1,527 downwards.
TGTTCACGCTGTTCGGCCCCGATGGCGTCAAACTGCGCGTCGACGACTGCTCACCCCGCCTGATCGTGACGAACGCACACAAGGCGCCCGGTCTCGCGGGGACAGGCCCGAAAATCGTCGTCGCCGACGATGCATTCCTCAACGGGCTTGAACGCTTTCCCGCGCATTTCACGCCCGACACGGCGGCCGACGCGTTGGCGCTGTTCCAATATACGTCGGGCACGACCCGCGAACTGCCCGAGGCGGTCAAGCATACCCACCGCGCGATCGTGACGCTGATGGTGGCGGCGCTCTACGGCACCGGCTTGCGCCCCGGCGATCGCTTTATCTGTCCGTCGTCGCCCGCGTGGGGTCATGGCCTCTGGCACGGCACGCTGGCGCCTTTGGCGCTCGGCATCACCATTGGCGCCTATGCCGGCAAGTTCAATCCGGAGCGGCTATTGGCGGCGCTGCAGCAGCACCAGTTCACCAACATCTCGGCCGCCGCTACGCATTATCGCATGATGCGAAACTCGGGCGCGGCGCCGCGTTATCGATACGCGATCGAGAAATTGTCCTTCACCGGCGAGCCGATCGACAGCGAGACGGCTGACTTCGTCGAGGAGACATTTGGGCGACCCGCCTGCAGCATGTACGGCACCACCGAGATCGGCGTGATCCTGGTGAGTTATCCCGGCGCCGCCGATTTTATCGTCAAGCCCGGCTCCCTGGGCAAACCGATCCCCGGCGGACGCGTCGAGGTCCATGATGCCGAAGGCCGGCAGTGCGCGCCTGAAGTCACCGGCGAACTGAAGGTCTGGCGCCATGGCAACTGGATCGCGACCAAGGATCTCGGCCGCACCGACGAGGATGGCTACTTTTATCACGGCGGCCGGGCCGACGACGTGATCATCTCCGCCGGCTGGACCATGAGTGCCGTCGAAATCGAGGATGCGATCTTGAAGCATCCGCAGGTCCGCGAGGCCGCCGCCATCGGCGTGGCCGATCCGCTACGCGGGCAGGTGGTGAAGGCCTTCGTCGTCACCGATCGCGCGGGCGACGAGGCGTTCCAGCACGAGATCCAGGACGTCGTGCGTCAGCGCCTCAGCCATCACGAATATCCGCGCGTCGTCAGCTTCGTCACCGAGCTGCCCAAGACGCCGGCCGGCAAGGTCAACCGCAAGGTGCTGCGCGACCGCGAGCAGGCCATCAAAAAATCAGAAGCGAGATAGGGAAGGAACAATCATATGCTTGATACCGTCGAAACCAGATTTCCGAAAATCACCGAGGAAGGCCTCGACGATCTGCGCAAGCGCATCGGCGTCTCCATTGGCGTGACGGCCGAACCCTGGTGCTATGAGGCCACGCGCGACAACATCCGCCACTACGCGCACGGCATCGGCGACGACAATCCGCTCTGGTGCGATCCCGAATACGCCGCCAAGACCAATCATGGCGGCATCATCGCGCTGCCGAGCTTCCTGTTCAGCACCAGCCGCATCGTGTCGGGCTATGTCGGGGGGCTGCCCGGTGTCCACGCCATGTGGT
>JBARNF010001118.1:0-3448 GCA_049802835.1 Bradyrhizobium sp. | reverse complement strand
TCATGCGTTGGTTCCTCTCTGGATCCTGGTTCGCTCCGGGCGATGGTCGTTCGGATTCGTGTCCATATGGTGCGTTGCTTCATGCATGGCGGTGCCTCACTCTGCGCCGAGCCCCTCGGCGAGCGCGGCAACGACCGGCCATCCGACGGCGCCCGCCGGGTCGAGTTGGCGCAATGCTGCGAGCATCTCGGCGGCGCTGTCGGACTCGTTGTTGCGCAGGTGAATGAAGCTGAGCGCCTTCAGCGTGTAGAGTGCGAAGCGGCCGGCGCCGTCTGGGAGCGGATCATGCGGCACCCAGCGCCGCCAGTCAGAGGGCCAGCCGGCCTGGCGCGCGGCTTCCGCGAGGCCGAGCACCGCCACCGCCTTCGCCTCGTCGAGATGGCCCTGGTAGGTGTGAATCTTATAGAGGCAGAAGTAGGTCGGCAGCTCCCCAGGGGCGGCGGCCAGCGCCTGCCGGAACAGCCGGTCCGCCCGCGCGTGGTCGCGTCGGTACGCCGCCACGCCCTGCTGCAGCAATGCGTCGATCTCTTCGGGCAGATCTCCGAAGTTGATCGTGTCGGGTTCGCTTGCGAGTTCGAGCATTGCATTGACCTCGATCAAAGCTTTGCAAGACGCGGACCGTTTTGCGGTGATGCAGCAGGCGCCCGTGCCGGTGTGAAGCGGACGGAAAACGCGTCGGATGTTGTATTTTGAACGACTCGTCTTGGCCGCGCTGTCGCCGATGTCGCAAAGGCGACGCGGCTGGCGATGAATGCGGGGTAGTGAGCACCGTCCGATCGGCGATGAGGCGTGATTGCCACGTGCAAGGGACTGGTTCGGACCTTGCATAGCCTCACGCCAATCCAGCGGGAGTACAAGCGATGGCGATGGCAGCAACTGATATCGAACGTCTGATCAAGGAGGCGTTCCCGGATGCAGCCGTCGTGATCGAAGACCTGGCCGGTGACGGCGACCATTATTCGGCGCGCGTCACCTCACAGGCTTTCGCCGGGAAGAGCCGGGTGCAGCAGCATCAGATGGTCTATTCGGCCCTCAAGGGCCAGATGGGCGGCGTTCTGCATGCGCTGGCGCTCGAGACATCATTGCCGAAATGAGCGGAGCTGCCGAACTGATCGGTCGCATCCAGGGATGAAAGGATCACGTCAATGTCGACATCCGAACGCATTCAGAAGCTGATCGACAGCAATGATATCGTTCTCTTCATGAAAGGCGTTCCGGCGGCGCCGCAATGCGGCTTCTCGGCGGCCGTGACGCAGATCCTGACCAAGCTCGACGTGCCCTTTGAAGGCGTCAACGTGCTGGCGGATCCCTTCATCCGCGAGGGCATCAAGGAGTTCTCCAACTGGCCGACGATCCCGCAGCTCTATGTGAAGGGCGAGTTCGTCGGCGGCTGCGACATCGTGCGTGAGATGTTCCAGGCCGGTGAGCTGGCAACGCTGCTCACTGACAAGGGCATCAAGGCTGCGGCGTCATGAGCGATGCCAACGTCGCCGAGGCGGATGACGATGTCGAGATTCCGCAGCTCTACAAATATCATGCCTTCGTCTGCCTGACGCAGCGGCCACCCGGGCATCCGCGTGGCAGCTGCGGTGCGCTCGGCGTGCAGCCGCTGTGGGACCGGCTCACCAAGACGATCGAGTCGCAGCGGCTGACGGATATCGGTGCCACCGCCGCCGGCTGCTTCGGCTTCTGCAGCGCGGGACCGATGATGGTGGTGTATCCCGACGGCATCTGGTATCGGCCGACCAGACCTGAGGATATCGACGAGATCGTCGAAGCCCACTTCAAGCAGGGCAAGCGCGTCGATCGTCTCGTGATGGTCCTGAAACGATAAGACTGCGTCAACCGGAGCCGCTCAGCGCGGCTCCGGGCAGGGTGTCGACGCAGCCGGACGCATGCAGCCCTGGACATCATCCAGATCGTCGCGCTGCCCGAGCAGTGAGAGCACCGGCTCGCGGTCGAAACCGGCGCAGCACTGGCCAAAGGCTTCGATCAGTGGGCGGCGGATCAGCAGCGGATCCCTCAGCATCAGGTCGATGGCCGCCACGGGCTCGATCGTCTCCGGCTTGATCTCACCTGATTTGACGCGCGGTGAGGCCGGGTTGAACCAGGCTGCGACAGGCGTGTCAGCGAAGAACGCGCGCAGCCGCTCGCCGGTCCAGGGTTCGGTCAACAGGCACCTGGCGATGACCTCGTGACCGGCGCGCTCCAGCATCAGCTTCTGTCGGGTATTGGTGCCGCAGCCCGGCTTCTCGTAGAACACGACCGTGGTCACGTCAGAGACCGCCGAGCTGGACCAGAGTCGCACCGCCGGCGCGGCCGAGAATGGTGTCGACCTTCTTGCGCACGGTTTCGATCGTGAGCGGCTTGACCACGGCGCCATGCGCGCCGGCCTTGAGCCCCTCGATCGCGATCGCCTCGTCATCCTTGGCGGTCACAATCAGGACCCGCACACCCTTGAATTTCGTCATGATCTCGCGGACCAGGTCGGGTCCCCGCTGCTTCAGGAAGGAGACGCCGAGCATCACCACATGCGGCGCCAGCCAGTCGACGCCTTTCTCATAGGCCTCCTCCGGTGTCGCCAATTCATGGGTCTCGATCTCATCGTGCAACATGAACTGCAGGGCCGCACGCGTGATCTCGTCGTCATCGATCACGAACACGCGCCGCTGGTCCACTGCTTTCGCCGTTTCAACTCCGATCTGCATCGCATCCTCCTCAACGTTATCAGCGTCTGTGCCGCAGGGCTGCAGAGGGGATCTAGCAAATCTCGTTCCGGGCCTTGCGCTGCTGGAAAGTCGCCGCTGTTGTGTCGTTTCGGACAGCGCGGCGCGTCATCAGATCTTGCGAAGCATTCCGATGTCGGGTTTGCAACAAGTCGCGAGCGACTGCGGACTGTTCGCCATCTCCTTCAAAACATGGTCGTTTTGGTGCTGTGCGGGCTCTGGCACAGCGGTTGCAAAACCGCTTGCCAGGCAATGGTTGAGGGCTGAGTGCACGCCGACGCTTCGGACGAGCGATGCAATCCTTCCCAACAACCCGTCTGCCGGTTCGGACACAGAGACGACACAGTCACGCCCTGCAGGACGCGGGCGCGACATAGGCAATCGGTTGATGGAGAGCAGAATGTCACTGCGACAAATCGCATTCTATGGCAAAGGCGGCATCGGCAAGTCGACGACGTCGCAAAACACCCTGGCCGCGCTGGCCGAAATGGGTCATCGGATCCTGATCGTCGGCTGCGACCCGAAGGCGGATTCGACCCGCCTGATCCTGCACGCCAAGGCGCAGGACACCATCCTGAGCCTGGCCGCTGCCGCTGGCAGCGTCGAGGACCTCGAGATCGAAGAGGTCATGAAGGTCGGCTATCGCGACATCAAGTGCGTCGAGTCCGGCGGTCCGGAGCCGGGCGTCGGCTGCGCCGGCCGCGGCGTCATCACCTCGATCA
>JBARNF010001117.1:0-6186 GCA_049802835.1 Bradyrhizobium sp. | reverse complement strand
GTCAGCAGCGGCGTGGTCAGCGCGAACAGCTGCTCGGTGCCCATGCGGCGGCCGAGCTCGACGCCGTTGACGATGTTGCCCCACTGGTCGGAGCCGCCCATCTGCAGCCGGCAGCCGGTGCGCCGCGACAGCTCGACGAAGTCATAGGCCTGGCAGACCATGTAGTTGAACTCGATGAAGCTCATCTCCTGCTCGCGCTCGAGCCGCAGCCGCACCGAGTCCATCGTCAGCATGCGGTTGACAGAGAAATGCCGGCCGATGTCGCGCAGCATCTCGATCCAGTTGAGTTTGGTCAGCCAGTCCGCGTTGTCGAGCATGATGGCATCGGTTGGCCCATTGCCATAGTGCAGCACCTTGGCGAACACGCCGCGGATCGAGGCCTTGTTCGCCTCGATCTCCTCGACGGTGCGCATCGCGCGGGTCTCGTCCTTGCCGGAGGGGTCGCCGACCATGGTAGTGCCGCCGCCCATCAGGGTGATCGGCTTGTTCCCGCTCTGCTGCAGCCAGTACAGCATCATCATGGTCAGGAAGTTGCCGATATGCAGCGAGCGCGCCGTACAATCGTAGCCGACATAGGCCGTGGCCTGGCCCTTGGCCGCCAAGGCGTCCAGGCCCTCGAAATCCGAGCACTGATGAATGAACCCGCGGCTCTGCAGCACGTTCAGGAAGTCAGACTTGAAGGCAGTCATTTGTCGGCGACTCTGAGGATTCTCGTTTACGGTATTGACCGCTCGTCGCGGCACGGCGCGAGAGCGGCTGCCGCTGTTCCAGGCGATGTGGCATTATAAGATGCGCCGCGCTTGTACAAGCATGTGGACGGCTCCGGCGGAACCTCAAATTCGCCGCACTAGCAAGCGAGGCCAGGGTTTTCAGGTTCGACTGCAATGATTCTGACCGCACTTGGCCTCATGAGTGGCACCTCGCTCGACGGGGTGGACTTGGCCCTGATCGAGACCGATGGGCGGCAGATCAAGAGCCTCGGTCCGTCCGGCTACCGGCCCTACAGCGCCGCCGAGCGCAGCCTGCTGCGTGAGGCGCTTGCGGATGCGGTGCAGATCGACCGGCGCGAGGCGCGTCCCGGGCGGGTCCGCGAGGCCGAACTTGCGGTGACGGCGGCGCATGCGGAGGCGATCGCGGCATTCCTGGCGCAGCACCGGCTGAAGCCCGAGGACATCGACATCATCGGATTCCATGGCCAGACCGTGCTGCACCGGCCGGAGCGGCGCCTGACCGTCCAGATCGGCGATGCCGGGGCGCTGGCCAAGGCGGTCCATATCCCTGTCATGCACGATTTCCGCGCCGCCGACGTCGATTTCGGCGGGCAGGGCGCCCCTTTCGTGCCGGTCTATCACCGCGCGCTGGCGCAGTCGCTGTCGCGCGAGGGCCCGATCGCCGTGGTCAATATCGGCGGCGTCTCCAACGTCACCTATATCGACGGCGACGACGTGCTGATCGCCTGTGACACCGGCCCGGGCAATGCGCTGCTCGACGATTTCATGCACCGGACCACGGGCCAAGCCTTCGATCAGGATGGCCGTCTCGCGGAGCAGGGCACGCCGGATGAGGCCTGGGTCGCGCGGGGGCTGGAGCTGCCGTTCTTTGCCTTGCCGCCACCGAAATCGCTGGATCGCAACGACTTCGCCGCGCTGAAGCTCGGCGCCATGTCCCCGGCTGACGGGGCCGCGACGCTGACCGCGTTCACCGCAGCGGCCATCGTCCGCATCGTTCCGCTGCTGCCGAAGCCGCCGGCGAGCTGGATCGTCTGCGGCGGTGGCGCCCGCAACCACACCATGATGCGGATGCTGCGCGAGCGCGTGGCGCCCGCCACCGTCGAATCCGCCGATGCGCTCGGCTGGTCGGCCGACGCGATCGAAGCGCAGGCGTTCGGTTTCCTGGCCGTGCGCGGCATGAAGGGCCTGCCGCTGAGCTATCCCACCACCACCGGCGTGCCATTCCCGATGACTGGCGGCGTGATCGCTCGGCCCTGATTGATGCATTTGCATTGACCTTGACAACTTCATGCAGATGCATTTATTTTAATGCATCTGCACCAATTGCCGAGGATGTCATGGCGCCTGTCCTGAAGCTGATCAGCCACAAGCTCTGCCCCTACGTGCAACGCGCCGTCATCGCGCTCACCGAGAAGGGCGTCGCGTTCGAGCGGATCGACATCGACCTCTCCGCCAAGCCCGATTGGTTTCTGAAGATCTCGCCGCTCGGCAAGGTGCCGGTGCTGGTCGTGCCGACGGCGAAGGGAGAGGTCGCGTTGTTCGAGAGCAACGTGATCTGCGAGTACATCGAGGAGACGCAGCCTGGTGCAAAGCTCCATCCTGAGGACGCGCTGGCACGCGCGCAGCATCGCGCCTGGATGGAGTTCGGCTCGGCGATCCTCGCCGATCTCTGGGGATTGGAGACCACGCAGGATGCCGCGATCTTCGCAGCCAAGCGCGAAGCCCTCGCCGCTAAGTTCGTCCGCGTCGAGGCAGCGCTTGGCGAGGGGCCGTATTTCGACGGCGCCCGCTTCAGCTTGGTCGATGCCGTGTTCGCGCCGGTCTTCCGCTACTTCGACGTGTTCGATGCCTACGGCGATCTCGGCATCTTTGCTGGAACGCCGAGGGTTCGCGCCTGGCGCAATCAGCTCGCACAGCGGTCGAGTGTGAGGACGGCCGTCAGCCCCGACTATCCGGAGCTGTTGCGCGCCTTTCTGGCGCGGCATCATGCGTATTTGTTGAAGCAGGCGGCATAGGCAGAGCGCCTATTCGGTAGGGTGGGCAAAGCCGCAGATCGGCGCGAAGCGACGATCGAAGGCGTGCCCACCGTTAGCTCCGCACTGCCGCTTCAGATGGTGGGCACGGCGCAACAATCAGTTCGGGGGGGCGACAGCACGGCAGCGCCTTTGCCCACCCTACAGATGTCGCGCTCGCTGCCTCACCTGACGTTGGCAAGCCGCATGTCGAGATAGGCCGTGATGGTTTCCATCAGCGGCTCGAGCTTGCTGTCGAAGAAGTGGTTGGCGCCGGGGATGATCTGCTGATCGATCACGATGCCCTTCTGCGTCTTCAGCTTCTCGACCAGCGTGTTGACGTCCTTCGGCGGCACCACCGCATCCTTCTCGCCATGGACGATGAGGCCCGACGACGGGCAGGGCGCCAGGAACGAGAAGTCGTAGAGGTTGGCCGGCGGCGCAATCGAGATGAAGCCCTCGACCTCGGGACGGCGCATCAGGAGCTGCATGCCGATCCAGGCCCCGAACGAGAAGCCGGCGACCCAGCAGGCGCGCGCCTCGGGATTGATCGTCTGCGCCCAGTCGAGCGCGGATGCTGCGTCCGAGAGCTCACCGGTGCCGTGGTCGAACGAGCCCTGGCTGCGGCCGACGCCGCGAAAGTTGAAGCGCAGCACCGAGAAGCCGCGATGGGCGAAGGCGTAGTAGCACTGGTACACGATCTGGTGGTTCATCGTGCCGTGGAACTGCGGATGTGGATGAAGGATCATCGCGATCGGCGCGTTCTTCTGCTTCGCCGGATGGTAACGGCCTTCGAGGCGGCCCGCCGGACCGTTGAAGATGACTTCAGGCATCAGGGAATCCTTGAGAATCCTTGGCAGATCATCGACCGACTTCGTCCTTGCTTCATCTGGCGCCTTGCCGACGCATTCCGCAGGAAAAGTGGTGATCGAGCGCCATCCGTTCGCTCGGATGGAGCGGCACTGGCGTGATTGGAAGGCCGCCTTCTAGCATGGAGCGCAGGGCAAAAAGCAAGGATTTTCAACGTTCGACCGTGGCGCCATGATGTCGGGTGAGTCCGCGGGGCGCTGTGCGATCTGCTCGCGGGCTTCGCCGAGCGCCGCCCGCATGTCCGGATAAGTCAATGGAAGCGTTTGGATTTTTCCGGCCGCAGCGGCGGGCTCAGCGCGCTTCCGGTGTCCGCTCGAGCGCAGCGACGGCGCTCCGATAGCGACGACTGCCCTGGACCCGGTGCCCTGTATCGAAGGTGAGGTCGAAATCGCCAGATGGCCGGACCGCGACAGCGGTGACCCGGGCGAGGTTGGCGAGCCGGCCGCGGTGGATCCGGACGATGCGGAAGCCAGCGAGATCCGTCTCGGCTGCCGACAACGTGCCGCGGATCAGGTGCTGCCTGCCATCCGCGAGATCGTATTCGATGTAGTTGCCGGCCGAATTGATCCACAGTATCTCGGCCGGCGAGATGCGCACCCGGCTCGTGCCGTCACGCAGCCAGAGCGCGGCCGGAGCCGACGCTGGACTTTCGGAGCGTGACGAGGCTGCGCCTCCCATGACCTCGCCGTCGCGATCGAACAGCCAGATGGCGCCCCCGGTCAGGATGGCCGTCATGATGTCCTTGCGGAGCTCGTAGACGATCGTTGCCAGCGAGAGCTGGAAATCATAGCTGCCGCCCACCGACCACATCGCGAGCTTGCGCAAGGTCACCATGCCGGCGATGTGGAGCGCAGAGAAGGCGAGGATGGCCGCGAGCGCGATCGCGGCCCGGGTCGCCCAGGCCGGCGACCGGCGAAGGGTTCGGACGGCGACGCGGAGCAGGGGCGCGAGCAGGATCATGACCAGGATGCTCGTCATCTCCCACAACAGCGGGGTCCGGACGTCATAGATCGCGCCGCGCTTCACAGCATCCTGGGCCGCGGACAACGCGTTGACGAAACCGATGCCGAGCGAGATCGCCGCGACTGCGGCATAGAAGATGCGATCGCTCGGGCGCAGGACGGAACCGGTGGCAGAACCCAGGACAGAACCTATGAGCTTGTTCATGCTGTCGCAGCCGCTATCTCAATCGGGTGGGCGACGGTACCACGACGCCTTGCGCCAGGGCAGCACCGCGGATGGCGTGATCTGTGCGTTGGCGCCGATGGCCGCGATGGCCGGTCGAGGGGCAACTTGATAAGAACGAGCAATGTCTGACAGGGTCTATCTCGACTGGAATGCGACGACGCCGCTGCGGTCCGAGGCGCGCGATGCGATGGTCGCCGCCATGGATCTCGTCGGCAATCCCTCCTCGGTCCATGCCGAAGGCCGCCAGGCGCGCCGGCTGGTCGAGGATGCCCGGGAGGCGATCGCGCGCAGCCTTTCCACAGTGCCGCGCCGCGTGGTGTTCACCTCCGGCGGTACCGAGGCCAACGTGCTGGCGCTGAGCCCGGATCTGAAAGCGCCCGCCGGGCAGGTCGGACGGCTTCTGGTGTCCGCGGTCGAGCATGCCTCGGTGCTGGCCGGCGGCCGGTTCCCGCCATCAGCGGTCCAGACGATCCCTGTCGACCTCTCCGGCGTGGTCGATCTTGGCCGCCTGGAAGCGCTTCTCGCCGCCGGCCCGCCGGCCCTGGTTTCCGTCATGGCCGCCAACAACGAAACCGGGGTGCTTCAACCGGTTTCGCAGGTGGCTGATCTCGTGCGCCAGGCGGGCGGACTCCTGCATGTCGATGCAGTCCAGGCATTCGGAAAAATACCTTTCGATATCAGCGAGATGGGGGCCAACCTTGTCACGATCTCTGCGCACAAGATCGGTGGTCCCAAGGGCGTCGGCGCGCTGGTGCTCGGAGCCAGCGTCGACGATGTGATGCCCCTGCTGCGCGGCGGAGGCCAGGAGCGGGGCCGCCGGGCCGGAACCGAGAACGTCATCGGCATCGCCGGCCTGGGTGCGGCGGCCAAAGCCGCCATGGCCGGGATCGCGACCGACCAGGAGCGAATCGGCGCGCTGCGCGACCGGCTGGAACTCGGGCTGCGGCAGACGCCAAGCGTGATGGTCTTTTCGTCTGAAACGGCGCGGCTGCCCAATACCACACTGTTCACCGCAGCCGGGCTGAAGGCTGAGACCGCCGTGATCGGCTTTGATCTCGAGGGTATCGCCGTATCGTCCGGGTCGGCCTGCTCGTCGGGCAAGGTGCAGCCCTCCCACGTGCTGGAGGCCATGGGGGTGAGTTCCGCGACCGCCCAGGGCGCAGTGCGCCTCAGTCTGGGCTGGTCTACGGCGGAGGCGGACGTCGATCGCTGCGTCAAGGCTTGGCGAAAGCTGTCATTGACCCTACTTAAAGGGAGGGACGAAACAGCGCTTGAGCGATTCTAAGGGCGTGATTTCGTCGCCGAAACGTCGTAAGACGGTTCCAGAAGTGTCCACCGCGGTCCTTGAAACCGCGAGCGGAGGATTGAATGCCAGCCGTACAAGA
>JBARNF010001116.1:0-5806 GCA_049802835.1 Bradyrhizobium sp. | reverse complement strand
GCGCGGTCCAGCGTGGCACGATGGCGATACCCAGACGAGCGGCGACCAGATGCACGATGGTCTGCTTCTCGTCGGCGAACTGCACGACGTTGGGCGACAGCCCGGCCTGCGCGAACAGCTTCATCGTGAGGTCGTGGCTGTGCGGCCGCGATCTCCGGTCCGGCACGATCAGCGGCTGGTCGGCGATGTCAGCCAGCGAGACCGAGCCGCGCGATGCCAGCCGATGCCGCTGCGGCAGCGCCACCACCGCGCTCTCGCTGAGCAGGGCGCGAAATTCGAGCCGGGGATCGGTGCGCTCGGGCGGCCTGACGAAGGCGAGGTCGAGTGCGCCGGAGAGGATCTTCGGCAGCAGCCGGATCGTCTTCTCCTCCATGATCTGCACCGCGATCTCGGGATGTCTTTCACGAAAATCATGCAGCAACTGCGGCAGCAGGCCGGCGGCCGCGCTGTCGATGGCCCCGACACGCAGCCGCTGCGCTCTCGTGCCTCGCGCGCGGCGGCGGAAGCCGGTCTCGACCGCCTCGACGCGGGCGAGGATGGCGCGGGCGTCGCGCAGCAAGGTCGTGCCGTGCTCGGTCAGCGACACCGCGCGGGTGGTCCGGGTGAACAGCAGCGTCGCGAGATCTTCCTCCAGCAGCTTGATCTGGCGTCCCAACGCCGACGGCAGCATCTGCAGCCGTTGCGCGGCCTTGCCGAAATGCAGCTCCTCGGCGGTGGCCACGAAGCAGCGGAGCTGGTGCAATTCCATGAACGAGGGTCCCGTGAGACGACAGGCCGGATTATATCATTTTTTTGTATAATGGTGCGAGCATTGAAGTCATCCCGGTCCACCGCCTACGCTCGTCCGATCAAGCAAAACGGATCAGGGAGGTGACGATGGCCGGAGAGCTGGAAACGCGCGTGCTGCGCAAGATCACGATACGCATCGTTCCCTTCATCATGCTGCTCTACTTCGTGGCCTTCATCGACCGCGTCAATGTCGGCTTCGCGGCGCTGACCATGAACAAGGACATCGGTCTCTCGGCCTCGGCCTATGGCTTCGGCGCCGGCATCTTCTTCTGGGGCTATTTCCTGTTCGAGGTGCCCTCCAACCTCGCCCTCGACAGATTCGGCGCGCGCATCTGGATTGCGCGGGTGATGATCACCTGGGGCCTCGTGTCGGGCGCGATGGCGTTCGTGCAAGGGCCGACGAGCTTCTATGTGCTGCGCTTCCTGCTCGGCGCAGCGGAGGCCGGCTTTTTCCCCGGCATCATCCTCTATCTGTCCTACTGGTTCCCGGCGCGGCAGCGCGCCGCCGTCACCGCGCTGTTCATGGCGGCCGCACCCTTGTCGACGGTGCTGGGATCGCCGGTCTCCGGTGCGCTCCTGGAGATGGACGGCATGCTCGGCATGAAAGGCTGGCAGTGGCTGTTCCTGATCGAGGCGCTGCCGGCGGTGCTGCTCGGCTTCGTCGTGCTGGGCTACATGACCGACCGTCCCGAGCAGGCGCGCTGGCTCGCCGACGACGAGCGCGACTGGCTGGTGCGCACGATGAACGCGGAATTGACGAGCAAGGCTGCGACCGCGAGCCACAGTATCTGGCGCGGGCTCGCCGACATCCGCGTGCTGGCGCTGGCGCTGGTCTATTTCGGCACCTCGGCCGGCCTCTACACGCTCGGCGTCTGGGCGCCGCAGATCATCAAGCAGTTCGGCCTGTCGTCATTCGCCGTCGGCTTCCTCAATGCCGTGCCGCCGACCGTGGCTGTGGTCGTCATGATCCTGTGGGCGCGCCATTCGGACCGCACGGCGGAGCGCACCTGGCATATCGTGCTGGCCTGCATCGTCGCAGCCGTCGGCCTCTGGCTGGCAGGCCTCTCGACCAGCGTTGCCGCGGTGCTCGCCGCGCTCACGCTCGTCAATGTCGGCATCTCCTCGTCGAAGCCGCCGCTGTGGAGCATGCCGACCATGTTCCTGTCCGGCTCGGCGGCTGCGGCCGGCATTGCCACCATCAACTCGATCGGCAATCTCGGCGGCTTCGTCGGTCCGGCCATGATCGGCTGGATCAAGGACCAGACCGGCAGCTTCAATGGCGGGCTCTATTTCGTCGCCGGCCTGCTGGTGATATCGGCGGTGCTGACCTTGTTGCTGTCACGTTCACAGAGGTCGAAGGCCGCTGCGGCGACGCAGTCCTGACCCTTCATAAGGAGCTCTCTTCATGCGCACCCATTCCATCGCCGCCATTCCCGCCGACGGCATCGGCCCCGAGGTCATCTCCGAAGGCGTCCGCGTGCTCGAGGCGCTCGCCAAGCGCACCGGCGACATCAGCTTCACCATCAAGACCTTCGATTGGGGTTCGGACTACTACAAGAAGCACGGCGTGATGATGCCGGCCGATGGTCTCGCCGAGTTGAAGACATTCGACGCGATCTATTTCGGCGCGGTCGGTGCGCCCGACGTGCCCGACCACATCACGCTATGGGGCCTGCGGCTGCCGATCTGCCAGGGCTTCGATCAGTACGCCAATGTGCGGCCGACTAAGATCCTGCCCGGCGTGGCGTCGCCGCTGCGCAATGTCGGCGTCGGTGATCTCGACTGGGTGATCGTGCGCGAAAACTCCGAAGGCGAATATGCCGGCATGGGTGGACGCGCGCACCGCGGCCTGCCGGAGGAGGTGGGGACGGAGGTCGCGATCTTCACCCGCGTCGGGGTCACCCGCATCATGCGCTACGCGTTCAAGCTGGCGCAGTCGCGGCCGCGCAAGTTTCTCACCGTCGTCACCAAGTCGAACGCGCAGCGCCATGGCATGGTGATGTGGGACGAGATCGCGGCCGAAGTGGCGCGCGAGTTTCCCGACGTGACCTGGGACAAGATGCTGGTCGATGCCATGACCGTGCGCATGACCCTGCAGCCGAAGAGCCTCGACACCATCGTCGCGACCAACCTGCATGCCGACATCCTGTCCGATCTCGCCGGTGCCCTGGCCGGCAGCCTCGGCGTCGCGCCGACCGGCAACATCGATCCGGAGCGGCGCTTCCCGTCGATGTTCGAGCCGATCCACGGCTCGGCGTTCGACATCACCGGCAAGGGCATCGCCAATCCGGTCGCGACGTTCTGGACCGGCGCGCAGATGCTCGACCATCTCGGCGAGAAGGACGCGGCTGCGCGGCTATTGTCCGCGGTGGAGACGGTCTGCGCCGCGGGCATCCTGACGCCCGATGTGGGCGGCAAGGCGACGACCAAGGAGGTGACCGACGCCGTCATCGACGCGATCCACGGCTCCAACGCCTGAGGCGAGCCATTCTCTTGCGCAATCTCGCTCTTGCGCAATCTCGGCGTGCGCGGCGTCGCGCTTGCAATGAACGCTGCGGGGCGTATATCAGCGCTTCCGCTGCGTCCGCGCATGCCAATCACATGCGTGTCATAGAGACGCGAGACACGGGCTGGGGAGAAAGGACACATCATGCGTCGTCACCGTCGAGCCAAGATCGTCGCGACCGTCGGTCCCGCCAGCAATTCGCCGGATATGCTGAAGGCGCTGTTCCTCGCCGGCGTCGACACCTTTCGCCTCAATTTCAGCCATGGCACGCAAGCCGATCACGCCAAGGTCCACGCCGCGATCCGCGCGCTGGAGAAGGAGGTCAAGCGTCCTATTGGCATCCTGATGGATCTGCAGGGGCCGAAAATTCGCGTCGGCACCTTGCGCGACAAGAAGATCGCGGTCGCGCCGGGCGAGACCATCCGTTTCGTGTTGAATGGGACCGAGGGCGACAAGACGTCGATCCCGCTGCCTCACCCCGAGATCTTTGCGGCGGTCGCGCCCGGTCACGATCTTCTGATCGACGACGGCCGCGTCCGCGTTCGCATCACCGGCCTCGGCGACGACTGGATCGAGGCCAAGGTGATCGTGGGCGGCGCGATTTCGAATCACAAGGGCGTCAACCTGCCGGGCACCGTTCTGGAACTGTCGCCGCTCACGACCAAGGACCGCTCGGATCTCGCGTTCGGGCTCGACCTCGGCGTCGACTGGGTGGCGTTGTCCTTCGTGCAGAAGCCGTCCGACGTGTTGGAAGCGCGGGGGCTCATCAACGGCCGCGCCGGCATCATGGCCAAGATCGAGAAGCCCGCGGCGCTGGAGCGCATCGACGATATCATTCAGCTGTCGGATGCGATCATGGTCGCGCGTGGTGATCTTGGGGTGGAGATTCCCAATGAGGACGTGCCGGGACGGCAGAAGGAACTGGTGCGCGCCTGCCGGCTCGCCGTGAAGCCGGTGATCGTCGCGACGCAGATGCTGGACTCGATGGTGTCGACGCCGACACCGACACGCGCCGAGGTCTCCGACGTCGCCACTGCGATCTATGACGGCGCCGATGCGGTGATGCTGTCGGCGGAATCGGCCAGCGGCGAGTATCCGCGCGAGGCGGTGGCGATGATGGACAGCATCATCAAGAGCACCGAAGCTCACAAGATGTATCGTTCGATCATCGAGGCCACGCAGCCGGGCGAGGATCAGACACCACCGCACGCGGTCGCCACCGCCGCCGCCGATCTTGCGTCGGCGATCCATGCAAGCGCGATCGTGGCCTATACGTCGAGCGGCACGTCCGCCTCGCGCGTGGCGCGCAAGCGGCCCAGCCTGCCGATCCTGGCGATCACACCGAACGAGGACGTCTCCCGCCGCATGTGCCTGTTGTGGGGCGCGCACAGCGTTCTGTCCCAGGACATCAAGAACTACGAGGAGATGGTCGAGCGCGCGACCTTCTTCGCGGTCCAGGAGGAGTTCGCGCGCGGCGGCGACCTGCTCGTGGTCGTCGCCGGCATCCCGTTCGCGCAGGCCGGCACCACCAACAATCTGCGTATCGTGACCGTGCCAAGGTAGGAGGTCGAATTTCCCTGTTCGCGCCGCCCGCCTGTCGCCTGATTGTCGCACCCCGCTGGTATCGCGGGGCAGTGACGGAGACACCGCGAGTCGTCATACGAACGGTGTCAGCAGCGGTCCGGCAGGATGGGTTCTGCCGGCGCGGCTGTTCGTCATCGCAGTGTCATCAGGGACTGTTAGGTGGGCGAGCATGGGACTTGAGACTGCTGGTGAAGAGAGCCCGACCCGGCGCTATCGCACGTTGTTCATCTCCGACGTTCATCTCGGAGCCCGCGGGTCGCAGGCCGATCTTCTCGTCGATTTCCTGCGCCATCATGATGCCGATACGATCTATCTGGTCGGCGACATCATCGACGGCTGGGCGCTCAAGTCGAGCTGGATCTGGCCGCAGTCGCACAACGACCTCGTGCAGAAGATGCTGCGCAAGGCGCGCAAGGGCGCCAAGGTCGTCTATGTGCCTGGCAATCACGATGAGTTCCTGCGCGGCTATTATGGCACGCATTTCGGCGGCATCGACGTCGTCGAGAACATCGTGCACACCGGGAGTGACGGCAAACGCTATCTCGTCATTCACGGCGACATCTTCGATCTGGTCGTGCAGAACGCGCGCTGGCTCGCTCATCTCGGCGACAAGGCCTATGACTTTGCGATCCAGATGAATCGTCTGGTCAACTTCTTCCGGCGCATGTTCGGCGTGCCCTATTGGTCGCTGTCGCAATGGGCCAAGCAGAAGGTCAAGAACGCGGTGAACTATATCGGCGCGTTCGAGACCGCGCTGGCGGCCGAAGCCCGCCGGTATGGCTGCGACGGCGTGATCTGTGGTCACATTCATTATGCCGTGATCCGTGACCAGGATGGGATCCGCTACATGAACTGCGGCGATTGGGTCGAAAGCTGCACGGCGCTGGTCGAGCACGAGGATGGTCGTTTCGAGATCCTGACCTGGAC
>JBARNF010001115.1:0-5585 GCA_049802835.1 Bradyrhizobium sp. | reverse complement strand
TTCCTGGACCGCCGCTCCCACGTCCTCCGAGACAGCGATCGACGTGCTGGAGCCGAAGCTGGAAGGACCGTGCCTGAATGCTATCCCGACCGCCGATCGTACCCGCGGGAGGAGACGCGATGAGCTTCGAGCTGATGATGGCCGCTGCCGGTATTACAGTTACAGTGCACGAAATAAATGCTCCCCGTGCGACGACGTGGAGACCACGGTCCTAACCAAGCCGTGGCCACATCAAATGCACTGAGGCAACACGAAGAACAACGCCCCTCGCTCGCTTCTATTGCAGCCGAACCGGCAAATTAAGCGGCCCCCGAAACCCGAATCCATGCCAGCGCACGCTCTCCGGATCAGGCAGCGTCATGTTGGGAAACCGCTCGAACAGCATCGGCAGCAGGATGGCGCCGAGGGTGCGGCGGGAGAGGTGGGCGCCGGCGCAATGGTGCGGGCCGTTGCCGAAGGCCTGGTGGGGATTGGGGTCGCGCAGCGCGTTGTAGGTCTCGCCATCTTCGAAGACGTCCTCGTCGCGGTTTGCGGAGGCCTGGATCGTCATCACGGTGTCGCCCTTCGGGATCAGGCAGCCGCGAATCTCGGTGTCTTCCATCACGAGGCGTGAGCTCGCCTGGATCGGCGCCACCCACCGCACCCCTTCCTCGAAGGCGGAGCGCCACTTGCCATCTGCGCGCACCGCGGCAAGCTGCTCCGGATGGGTCAGGAGGCCGTAGAGGATCGTCAGCAGGGCGTCGCGCGGCTCGTTGATGCCGCCGCCGATCGCGATCTTGATGTTGGCGATGATCTGGCTTTCGGGAATCGGGTTCTTCGCGTTCACCATGAAGGAGAGTGCGGACGAATCCGGTTCGGCCCGCACGCGTTCAGCATTGGTGCGGATGCATCGGTCCATCTCCGCATTGGCGAGGTCGGTCGCATCGAACGGCCCCGGCGTCCAGCCGAAGTTTCCGGCGCCGTCGATCAGGGTCTGCGACCACCGCTGCATGTCTTCGTCGCTGGCGTCCGGAACGCCCATCACCTGCGCCAGAATCCGCGCGGCCAGCGGTCCGGCGAGGGCGGGAAACAGATCGACCATCTCTCCGCGCGGCAGCCGGTCGAGATAGGCTGCGGCGAATGTCGCATACAGCGGCTCCCAGACGGATTCGATCGTCTTCGGCATCAGCGCCGGCATCATCGCCATGCGCTCGGCCCGGTGCTCGTCGTGGTCCTTGCGCATCAGCGTATGCGCGAGGAAGGCGCGCTTCATCGGCGTGTTCGGATCGTTGGACGAGAACAGCGCCGCATTATCCTTCACATATTTGGTATCCGCCGCCTTGGTGAGGAACGTCCGGCCCACCGACTTGACCCGCAACACGGGCGCTTCGCGTCGCAGGCGCTGGTAGATCGGATAGGGATCGCGGGTCAGCTCCGCGATCTCGATGGTCTCGTCCAGGGGAGCCAAGCTCGCGGTCGGCATGGGGCGCTCCTGTTGGATGCGGGCCAGCGCGTGTCCGGCCCAAGATAGTGGCTGGGACGAAGCAGTGCAATCCTGGTCCGATGCCCCGGCAAGGACGAGCGTCTCTTTCTGAACGAGCTCCGACCTCGCCAGTTCCGCGACAGTTGAGGACGAGCCCGCTCAGATTCTCCGGACGTGAAGAGGTGCGACCAGACCGTATTGAGCGGGAGGATATCGATCAGGGTGTGGCGGCATGCCGGAGTTTCTCGCCGCGGCCTTCAAGTGGTGATCGGTTTTCTCACACGATCCCGGCCGAGGTGCCGGCTACCGGCGGCCGCTCATCGGCCTTGTGCTTGCGATAGAACGAGGCGCGATAGGTCTCGATCGGCGCGATGGCGCCGCCGGCCTGCAGCCGCGCCATGGCCAGGATCGGCGACACGTCGGTGGTAAAGGCGCGCTTGAGCTCGAGATGGGCACCCAGCGCGTCGTTGGCCGCCTGCGCCGCAGCCAAGCCTGCGCGGTCGACGATCAGCGCCTGGGCATAGGCGCGCTGCAATTCGATCGCCGATTGCAGCAGGCTCTCGATCGGATCGGTGACGTTGTGAGACTGGTCGAGCATGTAGGCTGGGGCAAAATCCTTCGCCCCGCGTCTCTCGGCGTCGATCAGCTCGTTGAACACCAGAAACAACCGAAACGGCTCGACCGATCCGGTGTCGAGATCGTCGTCGCCATATTTCGAATCGTTGAAGTGAAAGCCGCCGAGCTTGCCGAAGCGGATGAGACGGGCGACGACCTGTTCGATGTTGACGTTCGGCGCGTGGTGACCGAGGTCGACCAGGCATTGCGCCTTCGCACCCAACTCCTGCGCCGCCGCAAAGCTGGTTCCCCAATCGGAAATCACCGTCGAATAGAACGCCGGCTCGTACAGCTTGTGCTCGAGAAACACGCGCCAATCCGCAGGCAGCTCCGCATAGATCTCGCGCATCGAATCGAGATAGCGATCCAGCGCCTGCGTCAGGTTCGATTGTCCGGCGAAATTCGCGCCGTCGGCGATCCATACCGTCAGCGCCTTGGAGCCGAGCTGGCGCCCGATGGCAATGCAATCGATGTTGTGCGCGATCGCCTGGGCCCGCACGGCGGGGTCGACATGGGAGAGCGAACCGAACTTGTAGGAATGCTCCTGGCCTGGCTGGTCCTGAAACGTGTTCGAGTTCACAGCGTCGAATGCAAGTCCGTGGCCCGCTGCAACCTCGCGCAAGGCGGCATAGTCGCGGGTCGCGTCCCATGGAAAGTGAGCCGATATCGTCGGCGTGGCCCGCGCCAGACGGTGAATGGTGGCGCAATCCTCCAGCTTGTCGAACAGGTGGCGCGGCTCGCCGGGACCGGGAAAGCGGGCAAAGCGGGTGCCGCCGGTGCCGACGCCCCAGGTCGGAATGGCAACGCCGAACGCCATGACGCGTCGTGTCAGCGCGTCAACGTCAATGCCCCGACGCGCGAGCGCGCGCGACAACGCCGCGTAGTCCTCGTCGAGCGCGGCTCTTTGTGTGGCATTCTCGCTCTGGAGAAAGTCCTCGCTGATGGAAAAGCCGGTCATGCCCATCTCCCGACGACTAGCGTCTCACCGCGTGAACGACTGCGCATTGCCGGCGTCGACATTGAGGATGTTGCCGGTCGACTTGGCGGAGAGATCGCTCGCAAAGAAATAGATGCCTTCGGCGATGTCCTCCGGCAACACCGAAAGCTTCAGCATCGATCGCTGCCGATAGACCTCTTCGAGCTCGTCTTCTCGCACCTTGTTGGAGGCGGCGCGTTGCTGGCGCCATTCGCCGCTCCAGATTTTCGAACCCCGCAGCACGGCATCGGGATTGACGGTGTTGACGCGGATGCCATGCGGTGCGCCCTCCAGCGCAAGGCAGCGCGCCAGATGAATCTCCGAGGCCTTGGCCGCGCAATAGGCCGACGCGCCGGCCGAGGCGGCGAGACCGTTCTTGGAGGCGACGAACACGATCGCGCCGCCGCATTGCTGGCGCTGCATCAGCCGGAAGGCCTCGCGCGCGACCAGGAAATAGCCGGTGGCGAGCACGTCCATGTTCTTTTGCCAGAGCGCCAGGCTGGTGTCCTCGACCGGCGAGGCCGAGGCGATGCCGGCGTTGGAGACCACGATGTCGACCCCGCCATAGGCGAGCATGGTCTCCTGGAAGCTCGCGGCAACACTCGCCTCGTCGGTGACGTCCAGGTGGACGCCAATTGCATTGTCGCGGCCAAATCGTTGCACGCTCGCCTGGGTGCGCGCCGCGAGAGCCTGCTGGTCGATGTCGGCCAGCACCACGCAGGCGCCTTCGCTCAATAGTCGCGACGCGGTTGCGCCGCCGATTCCGCCGGCGCCGCCGGTCACATAGGCGATTCTGCCGGCCAGCGATTTCGGCTTCGGCATACGCTGCAGCTTGGCCTCTTCGAGCAACCAGTATTCGATATCGAAGGCTTCCTGCTCCGGCAGGCCGACATAGGTGCTGACGCCGGAGGCGCCGCGCATGACGTTGATGGCGTTGACGTAGAATTCCGAAGCGATCCGTGCTGTCGCCTTGTCCTTGGCGAAGGCAAACAGGCCGATACCCGGCACCAGGTAGATCACTGGATTTGGGTCGCGCATGGCCGGGGAGTTCGCCCGCTTGCAGCGCTGGTAATAGGCCGAATAGTCGGCGCGATAGGCTTCCAGAAGCGCGTTTAACGAACTGGCGAGCTTGTCGACATCTTCGATCTTTCCGGCATAGGGCAGCACCAGCGGACGGATCTTGGTGCGCAGGAAATGATCCGGACAGGATGTTCCAAGCGGCGCCAGTTTTTCCAGCGCGTGCGAATTGACGAACTCCAGCACCTCCGGAGCGTCCGTGAAATGCCCGACCTTGCGCTCGTCCCGCGAGACCATGCCGCGGATCAGCGGCATCAGCGCCGCTGCAACGGCGCGGCGCGTCTCGGGCGCGGCGGCATCGCAGCGTGGACCGTCAAAGGCGGGCTGTCTTTCGTGTTCTGCGAGCCAGTCGGCGGCCTGCTGGATGATGCGCAGCGTGGTTTGATAGGCCGCTTTCGATGTCGGCCCCCAGGTGAACAGGCCGTGGCCGCCGAGCACGACGCCGGCATATTCGGGATGCTCGCTCGCCGTCGCGCCGAGCTTCAGGCCGAGGTCGAAGCCGGGCCGCTGCCAGGGCAGGAATCCGATCGCGCCGCCGAACACGTCTCTTGTCAATTCCTCGGCGTTGGAACAGGCGGCAATGGCAATCACCGCGTCAGCATGGACGTGATCGACATGAGGGTGCGGCACGAAGCCGTGCAACGCCGTGTCGATCGAGGTCGCGCGCGGATTGAGATTGAAGGTGCAGTGATTGAACAGTGCCACCATCTCGTCTTCGTGGATGAGGCCACGATAGAGCCGTTTCAGGCTTTCCAGCTTGTCGAGATGGAGGGTGGAGAAGCCGTCGCGCGTCATCGAACCGAGATCGCCGCCGGAGCCTTTGACCCACAGCACGGTGACGGGCTTCTGGGTCAGCGGATCGGTCATCGTCAGCTTGGCCGAGGTGTTGCCGCCGCCGAAATTGGTGATGCGAAGATCGCTGCCGAGCAGGTTGGAGCGGTAGAGCAACAGGCCCGGTTCATCCAGATCGGCTGCATCAGCATCGTTCCAAAGATCGGGAAGCGGCTCGGCCGCAGCCTTGGTCATGAGTCTCGCCTCCCTGACGATATGCTTGGACGCGACGATAGTATCACGATCGATCACGGTCAATCGCAGTATGATCGATGTTGCTCTGCAACGTGATTGATCTTGGATGAAACTGAAGGTTTAGCGTTGACCGCTTCCGAACTTCATGACTAGCTGTCGGTGTCGGGAGGAACAGGGCCGTGCACGAACGCGAGCGCTGGCAGATCATCAACGCGATGCTGAAGCAGCAGCCGCTGGTTCGTATCGCTGATGTCTGCCGTGCCACCGGCGCTTCTGAGGCGTCGGTGCGACGCGATTTCGCTCGGCTTGCAGAGATGGGTTCGGCGACGCGGGTGCGCGGCGGACTGGAGGCGATGCCCGGATCGCAGACGGGGCCGAGCGACGCGCCGGCGCTGGCGACCCGCTCCTTCGAGGTCAGCAAGACGCTCA
>JBARNF010001114.1:0-2515 GCA_049802835.1 Bradyrhizobium sp. | reverse complement strand
GGGAACTGGCTGCGCGCGCTCGCGGCCTCGCCGCCCGGCTCGCGCTACATGGGCGCCAAGATTTTCGGCTTCGGCCGGGCGAAGTCGGTGAGCTACCTGATCGCGCTGTTCGAGCAGCAAACCGGCGCGCTCGCTGCGCTCGTCGATGCCAATCTTCTCACGGCCTATCGCACGGCGGCGACGTCGGCCGTCGCGGTCGACCGCATGGCCACGTCCGATCCCGCCGCGCTCGGCGTTTTGGGCAGCGGTCTCGAGGCGCAGATGCATGTCCGTGCGATCGCCGCCACACGGCCGATCCGCGCGCTGCGCGTCTTCAGCCCGACCGCCGCCAATCGTGAAGCCTTCGCCGAAATGTTCAGCGCCGAGCTCGGCATCGGGTGCGTCGCCGTCGACAGCGCCGAGAAGGCCGTCGACGGCGCGACGATCGTCCTCGCCGCAGCCCGCTCGCATGACGAAACGCCGATCTTGCGGGGGCGGTGGCTGTGCGAAGGAACCCTCGTGGTGTCGATCGGCTCGACCTTGCCGGAGCAGCGCGAGATCGACGAGGATGTGGTCGCGGCTTGCGATCTCATCGTCTGCGACATCTGCGAGGAGGTGATCAACGAGACTGGCGACATGCTGGCGGCGAAAGCGGCCGGCGTCGCGTTCGAGCACAAGATCGTCTCCCTGAACGACCTCATGACCGGGGCCGCGGCGGACCGGATCGCGGCGGCACGCCGGCCGATGTTCAAGTCGATCGGGGCGGCGATCCAGGACATCGTGGTCGCCGAGCTCGTGGTCAACAAGGCCGTCGCCGCCGGTCTGGCGCAACCGACGCCGCTCGGATTCTTGATGAAGCGGACGTGAGTTTGAACAGATAACGCAGCCATTCAGACAGGAGAGAACATTATGGCGAGGTATCGGAAACACGAGGCGCGGGAGTGGGGCCGCGAGAACCTGCGCGGCGTCGCCAACGTCGTCATCCCCTCCTACACGGGCGATCTGAAGGCGCTGAACGAGAAGGGAATCCGCCACGACATCCGCAAGGAGATCGAGTTCGGATTCGCCGGAACGCTGCTGGTCTCCGAGGTCGCCATCACGCTCGAGGAGTACGGGCAGTTCTTCGCCTGGTCGAATGACGAGGCGCGCGGACGCCTCATGCTGATTCATCACGCCAGCTTCAACGACCTGGAGGAGAATATCGCGGCGGTCAGGCTGGCCGAGCAGAACGGCGGCGAGCTCGTCCTTCTGTCCTATCCCGCCAACATGTACGCCGAGACGCCGCAGCACATCTACGACTACACTCGGGCCTTCTGCGACGCGACCTCGCTTGCCGTGATGTTGTTTCCGGTGCCGCTGTGGGGCTTCGACCGCGTCCATCAGTCCGACATCGAGGCGAAGCTGATCCGCCGGCTGATCGATGATTGTCCGAACGTCGCGGCGATCAAGGCGGAAGGCGGAATGCCGAGCTTCATGCACTGGGTCGAGTGTCATCGCCTGTTCGGCAAGGACGTGGTGATCAGCAATCCGCTCGAGAAGGACATGATTCCATTGGCGCAGCTGGCGCCCTGCCAATTCAGCGCCACCAGCAACACCGAATATTTCGGGCCGATGATCCCGCGGATTTTCCAGCTGCTCCAGGCGGGCGATTTCGACGAGGCGACGCGCCTCTACTGGCAGACCAACCCGGCGCGAAAAGCCAATGCGGTGACCAACGCCTACATGACCCAGACCAATTTCATCCACCGCATGCTGTGGAAATATCAGGGCTGGTTGAACGGGTTCAACGGCGGACCGATGCGGCGCCCGACCATGCGCCTGAACGACGCCACGATGAAGACGCTGCGGGATGGACTGGTCAAATCCGGCATCGATGTCACGCCGTTGCACGATCGCGAGTTCTTCATCGGGCGCAATCCGGTGCAGAGCGCCGAACAGCCGGCGCAGGTCGCCGCCGAGTAGCCCGCTCGATCGTGCACGGCGCGCGGGCCGCATCCGTTCGAACGACAGCACAGACGCGGGAGACAGCAACGTGAGGTACGGATCGATTTCGCTGAAAATACTGGTCGCCGCGGCCGGCATCGGCGCGGCCGGGTTCGCGCACGGTCAGGCTTATCCGCAACGCCCCATCACCCTGATTGCCGCCACGGCGCCGGGCGGTCCCGGGGATATCGCGGCGCGCGTCATCGCCGGCCGCATGTCGGCGATTCTGGGCCAGCAGATCGTGATCGAGAACGTCCCCGGCGCCGGCGGCGTGACGGGGGCGGCCCGGGTCGCGCGCGCGGAGCCGGATGGCCACACGCTGCTCATTCATCAGACCGGGATCACCATCGCCCCGTCATTGTATGCGAAGCTGCCTTTCCGCCTGGAGAAGGATCTCACCTCGGTCGGGCTCGTGAACACCAGCTACTCGTTTCTCGTCGGACGCAGCTCGATCCCAGCCACCGGATTCGGCGAGCTCACCGGCTGGATGAAAGGCGCCGGCCGCCCGGCCAAGTTCGCCTATCCCGGTAACGGCTCGCTCGGGCATCTCACC
>JBARNF010001113.1:0-16807 GCA_049802835.1 Bradyrhizobium sp. | reverse complement strand
GGGCAGATCGCCGGCGAACTCGCGCAGCCAGTACACTTCCTGCTCCCTGGTGCCGTCCTCCCCGAAGCGATTGCGAATCCAGCGTGCGTAATCGAAATATTCGATTTCGAGCGCACCCGGCGTTCCGCCGTGGCCGAGCCCGGCATCGTACAATCCCTTGAGGTCGTTCCACAGGATCCTGAGAGTGGTCGCGTCGGAGATGATGTGGTGCAACTTCAGAATGAGCCAGAACTCGGCGTCGCCGCGCCGGATGAGAACGGCCTTGAAGAGCCGTCCACCTTCGAGCGAGAACGGCGTCTCGTATTCGCGATCCAGGACCGCGCGCGCCTCCTCCTCGTCGTCGGTGTCGGACATGTCGATGCATTCGAACGCGCCGTCGAACGCGCCGTGCTTCGACTGAAACGGCCTTCCGGCAATGAGCGCGATCCGCGTCCTCAGGACCGAGTGTCTCTCAATGAGAGCGTCGACCGCCTCTTTCAGGATCGCAACATCGATATTGCCCAGGAGTCGCTTGCAGGAGATGCGGTTCCACAGCGGGCCTTCCGATGACAGCTTGTTCAGATAGAGCACCCGCTCCTGCTGGAACGACAGAGGATAGTATCGACTATCGCCGCAGGGCTCGATGCGCGGATACGCGGCCTCGTTCTTCGGCATGTACGAACTCCTCGACCGTTTACGTTTCTCATGAAGCGAGAGACTTGGCCCCCACACCCTGCCGGCGCGCCGGCGCGTGGTTCGATCGTGCCTTGATCATCTCATCGGCGATGATCAGCCGTTGAATCTCCGAGGTTCCATCTCCGATCTCCGTCAACTTCGCGTCGCGGAAGAACCGCTCGAGCGGGAGATCTCGGCAATAGCCCTGTGCGCCATGGATCTGAATGGCGTCCTTGGTGACGGCGGTCGCCGTCTCCGAAGCGAACAGCTTCGCCTCGGAGGCCTCCTTGGCGAAGCTCTGTCCCCGGTCTCGCAGCCACGCGGCTTTTTTCAGCAGCAGCTCCGCGGCGCTGATGTTCATCTCCATGTTCGCCAGCATTCTCTTCACCAGCTGAAAGCGGTAGAGAGGCTTGCCGAACTGCTTCCGTTCCATGGCGTAATCAACGCACATATCCCGAGCGCGTTGCGAGATGCCGATTGCAATCGCCGCCATCCCCAACCGGGCTGCGGGCAGCGTGCGCTGCAGCACCTCGAACCCTCTGTTCTTGCGTCCGATGAGATTCTCTTTGCCGACCCGCGCGTTGCAGAACACCAACTCGCCGGTGTCGGAAGCCCGCATCCCCAGCTTCCGCTCCCGCCTCCCGCTGGCGGAAAAGCCCGGCGTTCCCTTCTCGATGACGAACAGGCTCAATCCCAACAGACCCCCCGCAGGAGCGGTCTTCGCGACCACGACGGCGACATCCGCAACGTTGGCATTGGTGATGAAAAGCTTTGCGCCGTTGAGGATGTAGCCGTCGCCGGTTTCCGCCGCGCTCGTTTGTATGGACGAAATGTCCGAACCGCTTCCGCCTTCGGTCATCGCGAAGGCCCCGATCTTCTCTCCGCTGATGAGCGGTCGCAAGAAGCGCTCCTTGAGCTGCTCGCTGCCGGCGTTGCAAATGGGGTCGCAGGTCAGCGTCGCATGGGACAGCGCCGTCATGGCCGTCGCGGCGCAGACCTTCGCCACCTCCCCGATCAGCCCCGTGTAGGTCGCGTAGTCCAAATCCGATCCGCCATACCGCGCCGGGTACGGCGTCCCGAACAGACCGAACTTCCCCATTTCCCGGAACGCCTCCAGGGGAAACGCCTCCGCCTCGTCCGCAGCGGCGGCGATCGGGGCGATGACCTTGTTGACGAAGGCGCGGCCGCTCGCAAGGACCCTGTCGTCGGAATTGATCATGCTGTGACTCCGAACGCGGCGTGCCATGCGTCGAGGGCGATCAATGCGTGCGACGTCCGGTAGATCGCCAGATCGTCGGTCGCGGCGAATCGCCCCTGTTTTTTGAAGAAGTCGGCAACTTTCGTCTTGTCGAAATAGCTGCCGATCCGCGACTCCGGCGACTGCACCAGCCCGTTCGCTCGATTTCGTCCGTTGAAGACCGTCTTGGGATCGACCGGAATCGGAACCGGCCGCTTCTTGCGCGTTACGACATCCGCCGGCAACATGCCGCCGGCAATGTTCTTCAAGAGAATCTTCTCGGAGCCTGCCGTCGCCTTGTACGCCGACGGCATGTTGACCACATATTCGACCAGCCTGTGGTCGAGGAAGGGAACACGCGACTCCACTCCCCAGGCCATGCTCGTCTTGTCGAGACGCTCGAGCATGTCCACCAGGTAATATTTCAGAAACAGATAGAGCCGCTTGTTGAGTGCGTCGTCCGTCTCGAGGGCACCCATGTCGTCCGCCAAGGTGGCGCGGATCCGGTCCCGGTATCCGGTCGCCCGATCGATTGCCGGATCCAGCAACTCAGAGACGGTGTCGAGATACGGCGCCCAAGGGAATTCCGTAGGCTGCGGGCCGTCGGGACGATCGAGAAAGAAGTAATAGCCCGCGAACAGCTCGTCCGCTCCTTCTCCCGACATCACCACTGTGGCTTTGGGCTTCACCTCCCGGTAGAGGAGATAGAGCGACGGCGACGTCAGCTCGACCGGCTTCTCGACGTGCCACGTCGCCTTCCTCATCGCGTCGAAGTATTCGTCGGGCCGGAACACGAGTTCCGTGTGGTCGGTGTCGTAGGCGGCGGCGACCAGATTGGCGTAATGAGTATCCGAGCGGTCACGCCGCATTTTTTCATTCTGGTCGTAGTCCATGGAGAAGGTCTTGAGGCGCCCCGGAGCGTGTTTCGCGGCGAAGGCGGACACGAGGCTCGAATCAAGTCCGCCGCTCAACAGCGTTCCCAGAGGCACGTCGCTCGCCATCTCCATTCGCACGGCCGAATTGAGCAGGTGCCGCACTCGGTCGCTGCATTCCTCGAAGGAGTCGCCGTGCTTGATGCTGTCGCGTTCGATCGACCAGTATCGATGCTTCTTGACGAGCCCTTCCTCGATGACGATGGTCGATCCCGGTGGAAGCGAATAGACGTTCTTGAACATCGTCTTCGAATCGAGCAGCGTCGTACAAAGCAGGTATTCGGCAACGGCGTTGATGTCGACGGCCGCGTTCACCGCGGGATGCTGCAGGATGGCCTTGATTTCCGAGGCAAAGACGAAATCCGAGCCGAAGATGCCGTAATACAGCGGCTTGACGCCCAGACGATCTCGCGCGAGGAAAAGCAGCTCTCTGTTGCTGTCCCACAGCGCGAAGGCGAACATGCCGTTGAGTTGCGATAGGCACCGTTCGCCGTATTCCTCGTACGCATGCACGATGACCTCGGTGTCGCACTCGGTTGCGAAACGGTGACCCTTGGCGGAGAGATCCTGTCGTAGCTCCCGATAGTTGTAGATTTCACCGTTATAGGTGACCCAGATCGTGCCATCTTCGTTGGCGAGCGGCTGCTTGCCGTGGGCGACGTCGAGCACTGCGAGACGACAATGGCCAAAGCCCATGAAACGGTCGAGGTAGATGCCGCAGTCGTCCGGCCCGCGATGAGACAGTTGCGCATTCATCCCGGTCAGCACCGCCGGAGAAACGCAACCGTCCTTGCGGATGTTCAAGACGCCGCAAATGCCGCACATGTCGCTAGCAGCCTCCATCCTGCCTGCCGCAGGAGCGGCAGAACAGGTCTCTCTCGATCTCGGTCGCGACGTCGACGACCGTGCCGCCCGCATCCGCGAGTCGCTCCAGCGCAGCGCTCCGGCTCATCGAGCCGAGACGGACCATCTGACTCATCTCGTAGTCGTAGGGGTGAAAGCCGTAGAGGTTCTTGTGTCTGATGATGCCGAAGGCGTTCAGTCGGCAGTTCGTCGAATTGGGATCGACGTCGTTCGGCTTCGACCAGCCGAGTTTCGCGATGACGCGGTAGATTTCCGCTTCGTCGTAACCGAGGATCGGCAGCGGGCTGACGAGGTGGGGGAACGGACTCGCTCTGTATTCGTCTGCGCTCAACATCACATAGTCGTAGACCCACGGCCCCACCCGTTCAGCCAGTTTCGCGAAGAGCAGTTTTCGAAGCGCGAATGGAATCGTGTTGTCGCGGTAGAGAAGCTCTTCCGTCGACCGGAGCATCTGCCCGGGACTGTTGCCGAGCATGACCATCGGTATCCGTTTCTCGATGGCGGTCCGCAGCGCCGCGGTCATCACCATGCGGATACAGGAGATGCAGAGGCCGCTGCCGAATTTCGTCAGGTGGTCGGGATAGACCGGCGAGAGCGCACTGGCCAAGAAGATGTCGTTCAGGCGGTCCTGACGATACCTGACGATCATGTGTTCGACGTTCAGCGCGGCAACGACATTGCGCATGTTGGCGAAGCATTCCTCCGACAGGAATCCGTTGTCGAAAGTGAGCGCCAGCAGTCTCAGGCCGAAGTTCTCCTTGAGTACGTACAGGAGATAGGTGCTGTCCTTTCCGCCGCTGAACGCCACCACGGCGTCGTAGCGCTGCTGCTTCGATCGGGACGCCTCGATCACCTGCGACAAGGTCTCGCGCAGGCGCTCTGCCGAGTCGGCGGGCACGTCTCTCCCGGCGAACTCTCTGCAGACCGAGCACACGCCGTCCTCGTCGAACGAAATTCCCGGAAACGTCGCGGGAAGGACACATCGGGTGCAGCGCTTCATGGTGTCCCCGCGATCGACAACTCGACCCGATCGATCTTGCATGTGCCCGTCATCGGCATCGCCGAACGGAAGGCGATCTCGTCGGGCTGCATGTAGTGGGGCAGGTGACGCCTGCAGTGCTTCGCTATCGCGTCGGATGTGAGGTTCGCGCCCGCTCCGCGAACGATGAAGGCCCGGATGACAGGCGCGCGCCCGGCATGCGGCGCGCAGACGACGGCCGCCATCGCCACGCCGTCGATGTTCGCGAGACAGGCCTCGATTTCTTCGGGGTACACCTGATACCCGAGGCGTTTGATCATCGTGTCCTTGCGCCCCACGAAATAGAGGTAGCCCTCCTCGTCCAATCGGCCGAGATCGCCGGTGTGAACCCCGTCCTCACGGAAGGTCGTTCCGCCGTCGCGTTTCCAGTAGCCGGGAGAGACGAACGCGCCACGATGCACGATCTCGCCGATCTTCCCCGCCGGACATGGATTGCCGTCCTCGTCGAGGACGACGATCCGCACGCCGGGAAGCGGCTTTCCGACCGACCGCGGCTTTCTGGCGAAATCGGCGGGCGCGAGACAGGTCGAACGGAACGCCTCGGTCGTTCCGTACATCATGTAGAAGTCGGTGTTCCCGAGAGCCTGCTTCAGTCGCGCCAGCTCGTCTTCCGGAAAGACTTCGCCGACCAGCGAGAGATAGCGAAGATCGGGGAACCCGCCGTTCGGGAAGCAGGGATAACGCTCGAGCATCATCCTCCAGAACGACGGAACGGCATGAAAGCCGGTGATCTTCTCCGAGATCAGCGTCGTTACGACATCCCTGGGGAATTGCGAATCCTGCAGGACCAGCGTGGCGCCCACCAGGGTCGCGGTAAATAGCTGACTCAGCGCTCCATCGAATGAAAAAGGCGTGACGCTGATCAGGCGATCGCTCGGGACGTTCTCCAGCACGTCCGCGGAAACGACCGTCGACTCCGACAGAATGCGGTGCGTGACCTTGATCCCTTTGGCGCGCGCGGTCGTTCCCGATGTGTAGATGATCGCGGCGAGATCGTCGTCACGGGGCGCTGCGGGCTGTACTCCGTTGTTCGACACTCGGAGAGCCGCGTGCAGCGCGATAGCGGACGGCGAGGTGTCTTGACCCGTTTCCGCGCCCATGCAGATCAGAAGGCCGGGCAGGGTTCCTCGTGCGGCGGCGCGTTCGACGGCGGCGCGTTTGTTGTGATGAAAGAACAGCGCGGCAGGCTCGGTGTCCTCGATGACATGCTGCAACTGCTCGTCGCGGAAGGCGGGGTTGATGTGCACCATGACCGCGCCGGCCTTCGCGATCGCGAAGATCACCGCCACCTCGCTGGCGCATTTCGACGTATAGATGGCGACCCGCATCCCCCTTTCCACGCCGCGCAATCGCAGGAAGCTCGCAACTCTCGTCGACGTCTCGTCCAACTCCGAGAACGACATGCGGTTTTCACCGTGGACGAGCGCCTCTTTCGTCGGCGTGTCCCGCGCGGCTCTACTCAGCATATCGTGAACCGCGAGCATTGGGGCGCCTAAGCTGCCTGCATCCGCTTCGTGGTGATCATTGTCACGAGTCCATCGACCGTCCCGAAATGGTCTATGTCGATGTCGTCGCCGGAGATCTCCAGCGCGAACGTCTCCTCGATGAAGGCGACGAGCGAGAGAACGTCCAACGAGGTCAACAGGCCGGCTTCGAAGAGATTGGCGGAGTGGTCGAAGCCTCTTTCATTGGAGA
Source organism: Bradyrhizobium sp. (assembly GCA_049802835.1). Classification (GTDB taxonomy): domain Bacteria; phylum Pseudomonadota; class Alphaproteobacteria; order Rhizobiales; family Xanthobacteraceae; genus Bradyrhizobium. The sequence goes on along the minus strand of JBARNF010001113.1, from coordinate 10,386 downwards.
GTCCTTCGATGTAACCCACGATCGTGTCTCGTACGTTCATGCGGCACCTCCTCCCAACGCGCGCGTCGGCACCAACTCCTTTCGCGTCGGCGAAGGAGCTCCGGGACGAAAGAGCTGACCGGTCGATTCGTTAGGCGGCGTCAGCCGCTACTGGAACGACGTTCACCCATGTGCCCATAGCGGCAACCAAGGCGGCGGGTGCCGGGACGCGGCGCCACAGCACGGCGTTACGAGTCGCCTTGACGAGCGTGACGTCGGGAGGTTTCGCCGCTGCGGTCTCGCCGGCATCGGCGGCACGCTCGCCTTCGCCGGCCCGAGGAAGGACCTCGAGATCGATCACGTCGTTCGGATCGATTTCGTACCGCACTCCATTGATGTCGATGCAGCACGAGTCCTTCGTGGCGCTCACGATCGCGCCGGCAAGAACGACCTCGCCGCCCGGGATCTCGCCCACCTGGTCGCCGCAGCGTGTCGCTGTTTCCGGGTTCGGAAAGCTGGCCGCAAACTCTTCATACTTCATGTAGCCCTCCTCTGGGTGACGATGTCTCGAATCAGCCTCAGCGGGCACTCTGGGTCGCTTGCGTTTCGTCCTCTCGTTTTTCGTCGGCCTCGCTGGAGTTGAACCGCATGTCAGTCGTGCCGAGGGGCTGCGATCGCCGAATATCGACGATCAGCGACGTTGCGACCTCGAGTGCGCTCGAGAACTCGAAGTTAGTTTGATGTCGTTATTGCGCACACTGCCCGGATTTTCCGTCTCTGGAAGCGCGTCCGGCAGGCATTGCCCCCTCGGCGGTTATCTTCAATAGCTAATTGTAAAGATGTTTCTCTACCACCGGGCATTGATTTGGATCAAGCCGCCCGCAGAGACACCCGCCGAAATCCGCGCGACACGTCGCACATGTCTCGTGTTCGCGGGCTTTTTTGCCCCAACGACAGTTCAGCAAAAAATACTTAGCTGAACGCCTGGGGCATTTGAACGACCGATCTGCGAATCGGCATGCAATAACGGCTCTGACTCACTCTCGAAGAAGTTCACCACTCGCTTGGCGCTGTTTTCCATGGGGAATCAGCATCATGCCGGCAGCAGTTCCTGCACCGGAACGAGCTCAGCAATCGCGACTTCGCCCGCTACGACGCCATCGCCGACGCCGGCTGCGATACTTGGGACGCTCTCACCGCCGAGCCAAGCCGCATTCGCTGAATTGCAACCAGGCTGTGGGCATCGATCAATGCCTAACGCCGTTGGTACAAGACGCCTATTGCCGCGTCGGCATCTGCGGGATCAATTCGTCGACCAGGCGGGTGCCGACACGGCCGGCCGCGAAGCGAGGGTGCATCATGACGAAATGCAGAAAGGGCAAGGTCGTGGGGATACCCGCGATCACGAACTCCTCGAGGGCTCGCCGCATTCTTTCCACCGCTTCGGCACGATCCGAGCCGTGGACGATGAGCTTGCCGAGCATGGAGTCGTAGAACATCGGAACGGAGTAGCCGGCATAACAATGGGTATCGAGCCGGATGTCCGGCCCCTCCGGCGGTCGCCACACCGCGATGCGACCCGGATACGGCCGGAAACCCTGTTCCGGCGATTCGGCGTTGATTCGGCATTCGATGGCGTGGCCGCGGAACGTTACATCGGACTGCGCAAAGCGCAGCCGCTCGCCGCGCGCGATGCGAAACTGTTCTTGAACGAGATCGATTCCGGTGATCATTTCCGTGACCGGGTGCTCGACCTGGATGCGCGTGTTCATTTCCAGAAAGAAGAACGCTTCGGCGTCTTGATCGACCAGAAATTCGACCGTGCCGGCGTTCTCGTACCCGATCTTGCGGCCGAGGGTTACCGCAGCATCGCGAATCTCCTGCCGCAACGCGTCGGAGATTCCCGGCGCCGGCGCCTCTTCTACGATCTTTTGGTGGCGCCGCTGCAGCGAGCAATCGCGTTCGCCGAGGTGAATGATGTTGCCGAAACGGTCGCCCAGCACCTGGACTTCGACGTGCCGGGCGTTCGGGATGAATCGTTCCAAATAGAGCGTATCGTCTCCGAACGCCGAACGGGCCTCGGCTGCGGCGGATGAAAACATTTGCCCGAGATCGCGGTGGTCGGTCACGACCTTCATGCCCCGCCCGCCGCCGCCCGCGGCCGCCTTCAGCATCACCGGAAAGCCGATCCGGTCGGCTACTACCGCCGCTTCCTGGCTCGTTCGCACGTGCTCCGATCCGCTCAATAATGGAACGCCGCATTCGCGAGCGAGCGCGCGCGCCTGAAGCTTGTTGCCCATTCCGCGAATCTGCGTCGCGGTCGGCCCAATGAACGTAAGGCCCTCCGCCGCACACGCTTCGACCAATTGCGGGCTTTCGGCAAGAAAGCCATAGCCCGGATGCACGGCGTCCGATTTCGTCCCAATGGCCGCCGCAACGATCGCATTGATGTTCAGATAGCTTTCGCTCGCGGGAGCGGGACCAATGCATACGGTACGACCCGCGCTGCGCGCCGCCGCGCTCTCCCGGTCTGCATCAGAAACCGCAAGAACGGTATCAATCCCGAGGGCCTGACAAGCTCGAACGATGCGGACGGCGATTTCACCGCGATTTGCGATCAAGACACGCGAGACTGTCATGCACGGTCACCCACGACTTTCAGTGGCGGCACGCGGCGCGCCTATGCGGCTTTGGGCGGCTGAACGCGAAACAGCGCGTCGCCGTATTCGACGAATTGTGCGTCTTGCACGCAAATTTCGACGATAACGCCGTCGGTGCCTGCCCGCACTGCATTGAAGGTCTTCATGACTTCGATGAGGCCCACAGTGGTATCCTCGGTCACCTCCGATCCTACCGACACGAACGGGGGCGCTCCGGGCTCGGGCCGCGAATAGAAGCGGCCGAGCAAGGGTGCGACGACTGCCGTGCTGTCACCATGAGCACCTGCGGGCACACTACCTTTGTCGGCGACGGTCGTCGTCGGCATGGGCGGAACGCTGGGGGACGGCGCGGCAACGCTCGCCGTTTGTTGTGGGCTTACGGATGGCGCGGCTGAAATCTGCGGAGCATCAGCGATCGATGGTGGATGCCCCTTGCTGATCGTCAGCTTTACATCGCCGAACTCAAGTTGAAGGAAATCGAAAGTCGACTGCTCGAGACTTTCGATGATGATGCCGATTTGGCGCACCTCGTCGTCGCTCAATGAACGTAAAGCGTCACTCACGCGGTCCCCCGTTTCTACCTTGTGGCTTCGATTTCATGGATATTTCGCCCCCCTCGCGCCGGCATCGGCCATGTCCGAATGCTTCGAATCAGACGGCGGATTGATCTTGCGGAAATCGCCTGTCGGGGCAGCGCCAGACGCGGACGACTGCGCGAGGTTTGCTTCAATTCTTCTTCATCCCCGCGGCAATCGCCACCGGCCGCCAACGAACGATCTCCGCGTCGAAGAAACGCGTCAGTTCTTCGGGCGTCATCGCCCGGGTTTCGATCGCCTGCGGCGCCAGCTTCGCGAGCACATCAGGTTGTTTCATGATCTTCACGATCGCCTCGTTCAGGCGCCGCACGATGTCCTGGCTGAGCCCCTTGGGCCCGGAGACCGCAAACCAAGTGCTGGCAACGATGTCGTAGCCCAGCTCTTTGAAGGTCGGAACGTTGGGAAAGTCGGGCACCCGCTTTGCACTCGTGACAGCGATGGGCCGCACGGTGTTGCCTTGCAGTTGCCCCACGACGGAGCTCCACGCAAACGAGCCGAACGGCACGCGCCCGCCGATGACGTCGGTCATGGCCGCTGTGTTGTAAGGGATGTTGGTGAGCTTGGTGCCGGATTTTTGCAAAACGAACTCGGTGGCCAGATGCGCAGCCGTGCCGATTCCCGGCGTGGCATAGACGGCGATCTCCCCCGCTCGCGCGGCTTTGACGACGTCGTCGATGGTCTTGAGAGACGTCGTAGGCCCCGCAACCCAGCCAACCGGAGGACCGCCCAGGTAAGCGATGTGCGTGAAATCGGCCAACGAATCGTAGCTCGGGTTCGCCATCATTACAGGCGCGATCACCTGCGAGGCGAAGCCCGAGAGCAGCAGGGTGTGGCCGTCGGGCTGGGCGCGGGCGACCTGCGTGGATGCGATCGCTCCAGCGGCGCCGACACGGTTCTCGACGACGACGGATTGCTTCAGTTCTGCGGCGAGTGGGTCTGCGATGACGCGCGCGAGCACATCGGCAACGCCCGGCGCACCGAACGGTGTGACCAGCGTGATCGTTTTGGTCGGCCAGTCCGCAGCGACTGCCGGGCCGGCGAGCGCCCCAACAAATGCAGTGCCGATCAGCCACATTTTTATATTCATGAGTCCCTCCCTTGCTTTGCCGAAACGCGAGTTATGAATGTCCCCGCGCAACCGCAGTCAACCAACGTCTGCCAAATAATCCGAACCTTTCAACGAACGACACGGCATTGGGGAAGCGCCACAATTTGCATGCGAACATCCATCCGCGGCGCGGACACCCCAGTCGACACATCACGCCTGCCGTTTGGCCAAGGTCAGTTTCAGTCCACCTTTCTCCAGGCGTACCAGGCTGCATTGCGGCCACTTGCCCATCTGGCCGAGCAAGCTCGCGAGAGGATGGTGTGGGCCCAAGGACTCCAGTGGCGGCTTGCCGGTGCGCATCGCGGCGACGTCGTCCTCGCCGGCCAGAAAGCGGATCAGCAATTCGTCGTCGTCGACTCCGGCCCCACCGTATTTTTGCCGCAGCTCCTGCAATGTCGGCTCGGACGGGCGTCGCTTGGCCAATTCATGAGCGCGCGGCATCCCCAGAATACGGTCGCGGATATCGGGATCGATCGACGAAGCCTCCTCCTCGCCCCAATAGCCCAGGGCGTATTCGATGATTTCGTCGGGGATGACCTTGTAGCGCGCGCCGGAGACGACGTTCATCGCGGCCTGGGCGCCGACGAACTGCGAATAGGGCGTGACCATGATCGGATAGCCGAGGTCGGCGCGCACGCGGCCGACTTCCTCGAGCACCACCTCCAACTTGTCACCCGCACCAACCTTGGAGAGATGGTCGCGGAAGTTGGAGATCATGCCGCCGGGCACCTGATGGATGTACTGGGCGTAGTCGTAAGCCGCCGGGGCACCAATGGGAAAGCCGTGTTGTTTGGCCACTCTCGTGAAATGGGCCTCGACCGGCTTGAGCGCTTCGACGTCGATCATCGGCCGGTAGCCCATCGCGCGGGCGTTGCGGACCGTATCGAACACGGACGGATTCGACGAGGCTTCGGCCAACGGGGGAACCGCGGTATTCACCGACCTGATTCCCAGCCGGATGCCCTCGGCGTAGCACACGGCGCCCAAGCCGGTGATGCAGTGGGTGTGCAACTCGACCGGGACGCTGCCGGCGGCTGCGAGCACCATCGGCACCAGGGTGCGAACGCGGTCGGGCGTGAGCAGCGCGCCGGGGTCCTTGATACAAAGGCGGTCGCTGCCGATCTCCACCGCGGCGCGCGCTCTCTCGGCGTAGTAGGCGTCGGTGTGCTTGGGCGACAGCGAGTAGATCAGGTTGGTGATGCCCTCCCATCCCACGCGGCGCACGGCCTTCTGGTGCTCGCGCCAGACGGCGACCGTGTTGGAGGAATCGGAATTGCGCGCCTGTCGGATTCCGTGCGCTGCCAGTCGCTCGACGAACAGGTCTTCCAGGGCCCTGGGGGTGATCTGGAAAGCCGTCATGTAGCGGCCGCGAATGGCCCTCAATGGCGTCTTGCGGATGAGCTGCGCCACGAGATCGAGCCGCTGCCACGGGTCCTCACGCAGATCACGCACGCATTTCTTGAAGAAGGCGCTGGCGATGATTTCGATGGCCTCGAAACCGGCTTCATCCAATCGCTCCGCCACCGGCAGCATCATCGACGTCGTCATGCGCGTCGCCCACAGGCTCATCGGCCCGTCGCGAAGCGTGGTGTCGACGAATCTCACCTCTTTGTTTTGATCTTGCATGCCTGATCTCGTCAGCGGGCACAGCCGCGTTCAGATGGCGCGGGCGGCCCGCAGCTTGGCGATATCCTCTTCGGTCAGATCGGAAAGACGCAATTGCTCCTCGGTGTGCTCGCCCAAAGTCGGTGGCGGCAGGTCGGGTTGTTCGCGGCTGCGGTCGCACCACCACGGGCCGTGGACGGCGCGCGAAGCGCCCGGCCGCGGATGCTCGTGGGTGTAGAAGGTGCCGAGATGGGCGATCTGCGGATCCTCCAGCACCTCAGGGAAAGTGTAGACGGGCGCATGCGGCACGTCCTGCCGCTGCAGCCGCTCTTCCCACTCGCCGCGTGGACGTGTGATGAAGACCTCGCCGAGGGCCTCGCACAGCGCCTGATAATTGGCCACCCTGCCGGCGCGGTTCGCGAAGCGGGAGTCGGAGCCAAGATCCGGCCGTTCGATGGCAACCAGCAGCGAGTCCCAGAATTTCGGCGGCGAAGACAGGTGCAGGCCGATGATCTTGCCGTCGGCGCAGCGCAGCGCGAAGGATTGGGACGCCGCGGCGCGGTCGTGGGGAGCAGGCGCGCGGCCCCTGGCGAAAAAGCCGGAATAGGGTTCGGTGGCGAACGCCGCCATCGCCTCCACCATGGCCAGGTCGAGGCGGTGGCCCTGGCCGTCCTTGGCCCGTCCGGCCAGGGCGGCGGCGATGCCCAGCGCCGCGTAGAGGCCGCTGATGGCGTCGGCCATGGCCGGCCCCGTGATGCGCGGCCGCTCGGGGTCGAGCAATTGCGAGAAGAAGCCCGACATGGATTGGGCCACGGTATCGAAGGCGGGACGGTCGGTGTAGGGACCGTCGGGACCGAAACCGGAGATGGTGCAGTAAATCAGCCGAGGATTGCGCGCCCGAAGCACCTCCCAGCCCAGGCCGGCCCGATCGAGGACGCCGGGCCGGAAGTTCTCCAGCAGCACGTCCGACCTCTCGACCAGCCGCAGCAGCGCCTCGCGGCCTTCCGGCTTGTTGATGTCAGTGGTGACGCTCCGCTTACCGCGGTTGTAGGCGCAGAACTGCGGGCTCAGGACGTCCCCGCTGAAACCTCGGAACGGATCGCCGCCGTCCGGCCGCTCGACCTTGATGACCTCCGCCCCCAGCTCCGCCAGCAATTGGCCGGCATAAGGGCCGCTGATGAAGTTGCCGAGCTCGATCACCCGCACGCCGCTGAGCAACCTGATCATGAGACATCCCCGTTCGTCATCGATCAATCGCCGTTGTAACTGATCGCGCTGGTCATCAGCTTCACCATCGCATTGGCGATATGGGTTTCGCGCTCCTCGTTGAGCTGAGCCACGAGCCCGCCGGCCCGCGACACCACGGCAATGCCGCGCGAGATGGCGGCGGGAATGCCGATCTCCAGCAGCACGGCGGCGATCGCGCCGGTGGCGTTGATAGTCAGGTGGCGCCCCAACACGCGGTCGGCGACCTTGGACAGGAGCTGCAACGCCGCCACGTAGCGGCCGCCCATCCCCTCTTCGGCCGCGATGGCGAACAGGCGCGGCGACCGCGGGTCGTCCGGCCGATGGAGGGGATGTCCGAAACCCGCGATGGTCGCTCGCCGGCTGCGGTGTTCGTTGACGATCGCCTCGGCTTCGCGTTCCGCTGCTTCCGGGCTGGGCGCGTCGGCGATCCTGAGGATCAACACCGCCGCCTGCTCCATCGTCCCGGCGAACTGCCCGCCCACGCTCAGGAGACCCGCCGCCATTGCCCCCTGCAGCGATTCTGGCGCCGCGCGATAGGTCAAACGGGCCACCATGGCATGCGGGGTGACGCCGTGGTCCATCAAGGTCACCAGGACGCCATCGAGCACCCGCGTTTGTCCCGCGGTGGGCCGACGCCCCGTGATCAGGAGATAAAGAGTCTCGGTGAAGGTCATGTGCCCCATGACCTGCTCGACGAGGTCATGGCCGCGCACGATGACGCGGTCGATTGTGGCATGGCCGAGAGCGGTGGAGAGGGAGAGCTCGCTCATCCAAAAGGCTCCTCAAGCAAGGCTTGACCGCGAAGGGTGACTGCCTCTATTGTCCGCACAGCGGACAAATGCGTGCACAGCGGACTATAAAATGCCTGAGCGGCCCAGCGAGTCAAGCGAAATGAGCTCCGCGAGTGACGAGAACAATCGCGAGTTCGTCCGCGCTCTGGCGCGCGGCCTGAAAGTGATCGAGAGTTTTGACCGCCCTTCTCTGACGCTGTCCGAGATCGCGCAGCGTGCGGGACTAAGCCGCGGGACCGTTCGCCGCGCCCTGATCACCCTTCAATCGCTGGGCTACCTCGCAGAGGAGCGCGGGCAATTTACCCTGACGCCGCGCGTGCTGAGGCTCGGCTATTCCTATCTCAGCTCCCAGCCGGTATGGGGCTTGGCTCGTCCTTACGTCGAGCGGATCTCGGTCGAAACCGGCGAGACCGCGTCGCTGACGGTGCTGCACGAAGGCATGATCGTCTACATCGTGAGGATCTCGGCGCCGCGGCTGTTGCACGATGCTCTCGGTATCGGCGCCCGCATGCCGGCCTATCCCGCCTCGATGGGGCGGATTCTGCTCGCCGGGCTGCCCGAGCCGGATCTCGAGCGTTACCTGCGCGATACCGAATTCCGCCAGCTAACCCCGTTGACCGTCATCGACCCCGAGCGCCTCAGGACCATCATCGCCGAGGCTCGCCAGAGCGGGTACGCCGTCAATGATCAGGAGATGACGCTGGGATTGCGGTCGATCGCGGTGCCGGTCACGGCCGCGGACGGTCATGTGGTGGCGGCTCTCAATGTCAGCTGCTCGACCGCGCACATATCCTGCGTCGAGATGGAAACAGCGTTTCTGCCCCTGCTGCGATCGGCGGCGCGCCAGATTTCCGATCTCCTGGCGAATTCCGGGTTGGACTCGCAGCGTGCGTCGGCCCTGATCACGAGTGGCGCAGGGACGTCTTAGAGCAGATTCGTTTCATTTTGACCCGTATCTGGTGGCTGAAGTGGTTGTTGCACTCGTCCGGCGTGTCAATCGGCACCGGATCGGCCCCCCTCGGATCGGCGCGCAAAAGGGACCCCTTGGCAAAGCGTAGCTTGCGGTGGTCAGGCTCGGCTTTTGAAGCGCCAGTTGCCGGTCTCGACGATACGAGGTCGCGGCTGGTCTGTTCAGACCAGAGCCGCTTCGCGTGGCGTCTGCTGAACCGTTGGCTGCATGGGATCGCGCAGGCCCAAAATGCGCCGCGCATTGGCGTAGAAAATCTTGTGCCGGTCCCCCTCCGAGAGGCCGATCTCGTCGATGAGCGCGAGGCATGTGGCCGGATCCCAGCAGGGATAGTCGGTGCCGTACATCACGTTGTCGACGCCGTAATAGTCGATCGCGAATTTCATCCCCAGCGCGTGCGGCGTAACGGTGTCGGTATACATGCGCTTTATATAGGTGCTCGCCGGGCGCGGCAGCCCCGCCGCCTTGGTGTTCTTGTCCATGCGGCCCGACTGGTAAGGGAGCGCACCGCCGGTGTGGGAGATGACGACCTTCAGCTCCGGGTGGCGCTCCATCATGCCGGAGAGGATCAGCCGCGAGGCGGCGACGCTCACCTCGATCACGCGGCCGAGGCTGAGATGCAGCGCGCCGTTGTAGCCGTCGAGCGCGTCCTCGAACACGGCGTCAGTCGGGTGCAGGAACAGCGGCACGCCGAGCTCCTCGACACGGGCGTAGAACGGCTCCAGCCGCTCGGCGTCGATCCGCGGGTCGCGCCCGACGCTGCCCGGCAGGTTCACGCCCATCAGGCCCAGCTTGTTAATGGCGTGATCCACCACCTCGACGGCGATGCCGGTGTCGACCAGCGGCACCGCGGCGCTTCCCCAGAAGCGGCCCGGATATTTGCGCGCCGCCGCCGCCATCTCCTCGTTCCACAGCATGGCGAGGTCGCGCCCCTCGTCCGGCGGCAGCTCTGAGAACACGACCGAGAACGGCCCGATGGAGCCCACCACGTCGACCTGGTGGCCGAGGCCGTCCATGTGGGCGAACTCCTTCTCGAGGTCGAACCACTCCGCCCAGATGTCGAGATGGTCGCCGCTGCCCGCGTGGCGCAGATAGATGTAGCCGCCCTTGCCGTTGCGCTCGGCGCGCGGATAGGCCTTGCGCGCGCAAAGCTGCTCGAGAACCGAGGTGGGCCACCAGTGGAAATGGGAATCGATGATGCGCATGGGTGTTTCCTCGGATTTTCGTTGCAGCCCGTCGGCCCGCGCGCTGGCCGAGTGGGAAGTATATGTGTGCGCCGCGCGTACGGTCAACGCGATGGGCTCCTCACAAGATCGGGACGCCGCCCCGAACTCCACCTCTCCCCGCGTGCGGGGAGAGGTCGGAATTCAGGCGCAAGCGCGTGAATTCCGGGTGAGGGGGCGCTTCCGCATTCCTGAGCATATCGAGAGTC
>JBARNF010001112.1:0-1606 GCA_049802835.1 Bradyrhizobium sp. | reverse complement strand
AGCGCTGCGGCCATCGGCGCTGCTGCCGAGCAACGGCCCATGGCCGACCATCGCCGGCGCCTATGTCTCGGACTCGCGCATCGATCCGTTCGATGATCTGACCGACGACGAGAAGCGCCCGCTGATCGCGGTGTTTACGGAAAACTCGTCACTCGCCAAGATCGCGCAGGCTGGCCCCGCCTTCTACAAGGGCGATGTCGATCTCGTCTTCGAAATCTCTGTCGTCGCCAACTTCCACCAGGACGGCGAGGTGATCGTCGACTATGCCGACACCGACGCGGCGGTCGAGGCCTCGCTCGGCGTGCTCGAAGATCAGATCTATCACGCACTGCATTTCGGGCCGACCGGCGCGCTGTTCCGGCAAATGGTCAAGCTGCCCTTCGAGGAGTGGCACTCCACCATCAAGCACCGTTCGGGCGAGGAAAACATCCGGCTCGCGGCGCGGACGATCCGAGGGCGCATCCGGGTCAAAGAGGCCTGTTACGATCCGGCGCCCGGCTCTCCACCGGCCGATTTCGACCGGTTGCCGGCCGCGCTCAAAGCGATCGCGGCACAGCTCGGTCCGTCCACCTATCTGTACGAGCTCGCGCTCGGCATGGCGCGCGCCGTCTCAGTAATGCCGATGCGCGTCGATCTCGGTGCCGTTGCCGTCAAGGCGGCCCCGCAACCGGGCGTCACCGGTACCGTCCCGGTGCAGGCCAACGCCGACAACCTGCAAGGTGGATAATGGGAAACATCTTTCTGAAACCGGCGCTGGCCGTGGCAGACGGCGTCGTACTCGTGCGCGATCCCCAAACCGGCGTCCCGCTGGCTGCGAGCGGCGAGTGGAAAGCGCGGTCGCAATATTGGACGCGCCGGCTTCGCGACGGTGACGTCATCGAAGTGCAACAGGCCGAGGTGGAGCCTACTGCAGCCATGTCGGCGGCGTCCGGAATTGACCCGAAGGCGACATCCGAAGCGACCGGCGTGATGTCTGTTCGGCTCGCTGCAGGTCCCGGCCGGTTCGATCAGTAACGATCAGGGGATTTTCGCAATCGAGACCAACATGTCGGACCTGACATACCCCTGATACGCCGTCCCGACGTTGTTTCTCACACAGGTGACTTCGACCTTTGACCATTCGGGGCCGGCTTTAAGCACCGTCACCATCCGTCCAAATTCGATGTAGTCGCGCGCTTCCACATGATGATTGCCGCTATTGTCATCATATTCGACGATATGAATCAGCGGTTCGCCATTGGGCGATTTGAAGAAGGGTGCCTTCTTCGAGAACCTCAGGGCATTTCGTATGACCGTATCGTCGAGCGAACCGAGCAAACCATCTTTGTTGAAGGCTCCGATCTTTCCGAGCGCTTTCGGATTAACTAGATTTGTATCAACCGGTACTTCCAGCGGCACCTCCAACGCGTTCTGGAAGAGATTCCAGTTCAAGGTGGAGTCGTTGTAAAATTCAGTAGTGCGAAACCATCCCGTTGAGACGCCAGCTAACCAGAAGTAGTTGACGTCCGCATTCTTGTGCATTCGCTCGCAGCTTAGGCCAGAGCCATACACCCCGACCTCGAATGGCGCACGGCCTTCCTTAAAGAGCTGCTTGATCGTCCTGAAG
>JBARNF010001111.1:0-1689 GCA_049802835.1 Bradyrhizobium sp. | reverse complement strand
GACAAGTCGCTGCACGTCTATGGTACGCCGTTCTTCATCACCGGCGAGCTGCCGATCGAATCCGAGAAGTCGAAATCCGCCTTCCACCGGCTGATGATTGCACAGGATACGGGCTCGGCGATCGTCGGGCCCGCGCGCGCCGACCTCTACTTCGGGGCCGGTCAGGAGGCCGGCAAAGTCTCAGGCCGGCTCAAGCACAGCATCCAGTTCGTCATGCTGGTGCCGAGGAGCCTCGATCCGGTCGCGCGCGGCCGCAAGATGCCGCTGCCCGATGCGCGGCCATCGGAGAAGATCGCCAAGCTGTTTCCGCAAGTGCCGCCCAAGGAGCCCGCGAGCGACGCCGCCAAGCAACAAGCGAAGGACCAGGCAACGCAGCAGGACCAGGCCAAGACCCTGGCCGCCTCGCCAGCCAAGGATGAGAAAGCCGCCGCGACGGTTGCTGCGAGCGCTGCGACCACGGTGGCCCAGAACACACCGGCCGTCCAAACGGTACCCCTGCCCGAGGCCAGGCCCCGAATCGAAAGTAATCGCAATGTCCGCCGATTGCGTTATGGCAGACGTTACCGCCACCGCCGATGAATTGCCGTCTCCATGTCGCATGATCCCGAGCCGCCGCGCGGCCGTCGCAAGCGCGGCCTCTCCGAGGACGAGCGCACGCTGTGGGAGACGGTCGCGCGACAGGTCAAGCCGTTGCGCAAGAAGCCGCGTCCGGTGCGGCCGCATCCACCGATGGCGACCTCCGAACCGCAGCCGGAGAAGCAGGGCATGACGCCACGGCCGATCGTGCCGGTGGTCGCGCCCAAACCGACCAGGCCGGCGATCCCGCCGCTGGTTCCGCTCGGCCGCAAGGAGCGCTCAAAATTGTCGCGCGGCCGCAGCGAGATCGACGCCCGGCTCGACCTGCACGGCATGACCCAGAGCCGGGCGCATCAGGCGCTGCATCAGTTCCTGCACCGCGCCCACTACGACGGATTGACGTTCGTTCTGGTCATCACCGGCAAGGGCACGATCGGCAGCGACCCCGAGCGTGGCGTGTTGCGCCGCCAAGTGCCGCATTGGCTGGGGCTGCCGGAATTCCGCTCGCTCGTCGTCGGCTTCGAGGAGGCCCATGTCGGCCATGGCGGCGCCGGCGCGCTCTATGTCCGGATCAGGCGCGCGCGCTCTTAGCCGATGTTCGTTAGAACGGCCGGATGATGCCGACGCGCGGCACGGCCGTGATGATCCACCCCAGGATCGTCGTCTTGCGATCGTCGGCGTCGATCGGAGCGACGGCCTTCGCTGCCGGCAGCATCTTCACCGCATGCAGCATCATGACCATGCAGACCACCCAGCTCGAGATCCAGCGCGAATAGTCGAACACCATCGCGAACATTACGAGATAAGCGAGGCTGATCACCATCAGCGCACCGATGACGATCTGGCGATGGCGCCGCTCTTGCAGCGCGCCGATGAGAGTTTTGAAACTGCGCCACAGCGGTGCATGCAGCCAAATCAGCAGCGCATAGACAGGAACGCCGAGCAGGTTCGACGGCATCCGCGCCCAGGTGTCCTGCACCTCCTTCGACAGCGGCTGGTACCAGACATAGGCGAACTGCAGCAGATCGGTACGCGATGGATCGACCATGCGCGTCTGCAGGTACCGTACGAAGTCGGCCTCGGGGACAGGCATGGTCCCGAGAAACTGCGCGG
>JBARNF010001110.1:0-8117 GCA_049802835.1 Bradyrhizobium sp. | reverse complement strand
TGGTGTAGGTGCCGTAGCCGCCCGCGCTCGCCGTTGCCGTCCCGACCGCCGTGAAAATGTTGGCCGGATTGTCGACGTCGGCATCGGTCAGCGTGCCGCTCGCGGTCGGCGTTCCCGGCATGCCGTTGTTGATGCCGCCCGCCTCGGTCACCGAACCGCTGGTGCTGCCCGACACCGCAGCAGCGTCGTTGGTGCCGTTGATAGTGATGGTCACCACCTGCGCAGTGCCATCGATGGTCGTCACCGTGAACGTGTCGGTCAGAACAGCGCCGGCGTTGAGCGCCTGCACCGCGCTGTTGCCGTCATCGAGATGGTAGATCCATGCCCCTCCAGCGGTCATGGTGTAGGTGCCGTAGCCGCCGGCGCTCGCCGTCGGCGTCGCGACCGCGGTAAAGGTGTTGGCCGGATTGTCGACGTCGGTATCGGTGAGCACGCCGGTCGCGGTCGCTGTTCCGGGCGTAGCGTTGTTCACGCCGCCGGCCTCGGTCACCGAACCGCTGCTGACGCCCGAGATCACGGCCGGGTCGTTCATCGCCGTGACCGTGATGCTGACGGTCGCGGTGCCGGAATCGGCCAGGCCATCATTGGCCTTGTAGGTGAAGCTGTCGACGCCGTTGTAGTCGGCAAACGGCGTGTAGGTGAACGAGCCGTCTTGATTCAGCGCAAGCGTGCCATGGGTGGGGGCATTGACCAGGATGGCGCTGAGCGCGTCGCCCTCGGCATCGTGGTCGTTGGCGAGCACGCCTGCGTTCGGGATCGTTAGCGCAGTGTCCTCGGCCGTCGTGTAGCTGTCAGCGACCGCCACCGGCGCGTCGTTGGTGCCGTTGATCGTGATGGTCACGGTCTGCGGCGCGCTGGTCCCCGTGCCGTCACTGACGTCGACGGCGTAGGTGAGCGTCAGCGTCTGGCCCTGCTTCAGGAAGTCCAGATCCGCGGCGCCGGGGTGATAGGTCCAGGCGATGCCGGTGGTGCCGCCATTCGACAGGTGTCCGGCATTGTCGAACGACAAGGCCGCGCTGTCGATCAGCGCAGCCGCTCCGGGCGGCAGCGTGAAGGCGTGGCCGTCCAGCGCGACGGTCGGCGCGCCCGCGACCGACGCGGTCAGCGTGTCGCCGACGTCGAGATCGGTGACCGCAATCGTGCGGCCCAGCGAGACCGTCTGGGCGTGGGCATCGCCTGCTTCGTCGACCGCGGCTGCGCTGCCGGTGATGCTCGGCAGGTCATTGGTGCCGGTGATGGTGATCGCGATGGTCTGCGTGCCGCTGCCGGTGAGCCCGTCGTTGACGGCGACGGTGTAGGTCAGCACGAGCTGCTGTCCTTCCCGCAGGAAATCGAGATTGGCAGCCGAGGGATCGTAGCTCCAGCCGATGCCCGCTGCGCCGCCGTTCGATGTGACGCCATTCTGGAACGACAGCGCGTGATCGATCAGCGATGCGGCCCCCGCCGGCAGCGAAAAGGCGTGGCCGTCGAGCATGACAGCGGGCGAGCCGGCGATCGACGCCGTCAGCGCGTCCCCGACGTCGCGATCGGTCACATCGAGCGTGCCGGTGATCGGCGCGATGTCCTGTGCGGAGGCATCGGCAGCTTCGGTCACGGCGCCCGAGCCACCGGCCGTCAGCACCGGCGCATCCTCGGTGCCGGTGACCGTGACCGTCACGTTCTGCGTCGCCTGTCCACCATGACCGTCGCTGACCGTTACCGCATAGATCTCGGTGACGGTCCGGCCGGCTCGCAGGAACTGAACGCTGCTGTCGTCGACCTGGTAGGTCCACGTGACCTCGCCACCGAGACCGTGGCTCGTCTCGGCCGTGAGCTGCGGGCTCATCGTCCCCAGCACGAGGCCGCCGGCATTGCTGGAGCTGACCAGGGCGACCGAGACGCTGTGGGCGTCGGTCAGATCGACATCGCCGAAACCGATGGCACCGCTGGCCTGCAGCTGTCCGTGCGCATCGACGGCGCTATCCTCGGTCACTACGCCCGTCGTCTGAGCGGCGGTGATCACAGGCGCGTCGTTGGCGCCAGTGATGGTGACGCTGACGTCGCGGCTCACCGTTCCGCCATGACCATCGCGCACCGTGACCCGGTAGGTCTCGACCACACTCTCGCCTGCAGCGAGGAACTGCACCGCGCTGTTGTCGACGTGGTAGCTCGACGCGGCCTCGCCGCCGACGCCATTGACCGTATCGGTGTCGATCAGCGCGTTCATGGTCCCGAGCGCCACACCGCCGGAAGCGGTCGTGTTCAGCAAGGTGGCCGAGGCGGAATGCGTATCGGAGAGATCGAGGTCCGCAAAATCGAAGCTGCCGCCGGCGTGCAGTTGCGCTTGCGCATCGGCCGCGACATCCTCGGTCACCGTGCCCGCGACCTGCGCGGCGACGATGGTGGGCGCGTCGTTGCTGCCGGTGATGGTGATCGTGAGCGGCTGGCTGCCGACGCCTGCCGTCCCGTCGGTGACGTCTGCGAGATAGGTGATGGTGAGCGTCTCGCCGGAGGCCAGCCAGTCGAGATTGGCCGCGGCGGGATGATAGGTCCAGGTCAGCGTGTTGGCGCCGCCGCTGATCGTGGTCGTGACGCTGCCGAACGAGATCGCCGCCGCATCACGCAGCGCGTCGAGATCGACCCCGGCCGGCAGCGCTCCAGCGCTGTAGCTGACCGTGGCGGACGCCGCCACGTGCCCGGTCAGGACGTCGCCGATATCGCGGTCGCTCGCCGACAGCGTGCCGGTGATCGGCCCGAGCAGTTGCGCATGCGCGTCCGAGAGTTCAGCGACCGCGGCCGGATCGGTCTCGCCGGTGATTGCAGGCGGATCGTTGACGGGGGGCACCGCCAGGGTGACGGTGCGCACCGTCGTGTCGTGCCCGCCATTGGCAGTGCCGTCGACATCCTGCACGGTGATGGTCAGCGTGCGGGTCAGCGGCGATGGGTTATCGCTGGTGTCGGTATAGGTGACCGTCCGCAGCGCGGCCTCGAAATCGGCGACCGTCGGAGCCTGACCGGCGCGCGCGGTCAAGGTCAGCGTTCCCGAGACCGGATCGAAGGAGCCGTGAATGCGCGCCGTGTCGACAAACGACAGCACGTCCTCGCCGTGCAGGTAATTGCCGGTGATCCTGATCGAGGCATGATCGAGCGTCGTGCTGTCGACGTCCGACAGCGACAAGCGCGGTGCAACGGCCGTCGCAGTCTGCTCGGCGGCGACGAATGAGACCTCGCCCAACGTAAGCGTCGGCGCGTCGTTGACTCCGGTGACCGTCAGCGTGATGGAATCGGATGCGAGATCGTGGCCGCCATGCGCCGTGCCGTCGGGATCCTGCACGGTGACGGTAAGCGTGCGCGGCGACGTCGAAGGCGCGTCGCCGGCATAGGTGTAGCTGACCGTGCGAAGCGCAGCCTGAAAGTCGGCCAGGCTCGGCGCGTGGCCCGGCACGGCGCGGAGCGTCAGAGTCCCGGTGCCAGCATCGAAGCTGCCTTCGATCGAGGGCGTGCCGACAAAGGACAAGGTGTCTTTGCCGGGCTCGAAATGGCCGGAGATCTTGACCGTCGCCTGCAGCAGCGTCGTGCTGTCGTCATCGCTCAACGTCAGTCGCGGCACGACCGCGATGGGCGTCTGCTCGACAGCAGACACTCCGATCGCATTGGCATGGAGGTCGAGCACCGGCGCGTGGTTGACCGGCCCGAAGGTGACAGGCGGGTTTGCAGGCTGATTGCCAGAGAGGCCGTCTCGGCCGCACGGGAGGAAACTGTCGGCACCTGGAAAATTTGCGGCCGGAGTATATTCGACAGACGTATGGGGAGATTCACCCTGGCCGCGACCATCGTCGCCGATCAATGCAGATGATGAGCCGTGCGTACCGTTAGCGCCGGAGTCGGCGAACTCTCCCGCGCGTGTCTTGATCTGCAAGATTTGATTGAGCGTGTCGGACTCGAGCGCCCTTTCGGCATCCGACTTGGCCTGCATCTCGGTGTCGAGATGTGAGGAGCTGGTAGGTGTCAGGATCAGCTTGCCGCCGTCGCCGCTGATCGTCGTGATGGGATCGCCGTTCTGGTCGTAGATCGTTGCGCGGCTCAGGCCGCGGTCCTGATGGAAGATGGACAGCGTGACGGCGCCGTCGAGCTCAGCAATGTCGGTGCCGCCAATCCCGCCGAGAATCTTGACCGAAGCGGACGCCATGCCGATGCGCATGTCGCCGGTGCGCGCAATTGCGCCGGAAGCGAAGCTGAATGCCCCCTGGAGCAGGTTGAAGACCTCCAGATTGGCCGTCCCCTGCTGGCCATAATTGAAATCGCTCAGCGCGAGCTTCGAGTCGTGCGCGAGCTGAAACACGCTGCCGTCCTTGAAGACGAGGCTGGCCCCACCATCGCGATCGGTCTGAACGACGTCACCCTTCCGCAGCACGTCGCCGTCATTCAGCGTGATCGCGACGCCGTTGCGGACCACGACCACGTGGCCCTTGGTGTCGACCACGCGTCCAATGACTTGCGCAGCCTGTTGCGGCGCAGCCGTTGCGACCTGCGCTACCGCATCCCGGCGAGCAGCCAGTGGAATGAACCGATCGTCATTGCGCGTAGCATCGGTGGAGGGCCGTGCCGAAGGATCGTCTTGCGACAGATGTCGGCTGGTGGCGTCGGCTCTTCCGACCGAGTTGGTCTGGCGCTGGCCTGTGCCCAAATGGCCGACGTCGAACACGTCGTGTGCATTCGCCAGCGTGCTTGCCTCGCCGGTTCTTGAATCCACAACCGATGAGATGTGCGACGTATCCGACGAAAAATTACCAGCCGTCCTGATCGTCGTTTCCGACATCCAAATATCCTCGTTCGACAAATGCGTCCAACACGTATGCGAGCGTCAGAGAGGGCCTTCAGGGCTGGGCAGATCGCTCGCCCCGCCAGAAAAAATGATCGGATGGAGCATTCGATCTCATGCAAGCGCCGCCTCCTCGACCAACTGGCGACCTCGCCCTGCGCAGGCGTGGGAAGGGGCATCGACGATGGGCCTGCATCCAGGTCCCCGGACCGGTTTGGGACAGCGTTGTGCGAGCGCGGCAGGTGCCGTTAACCGCCACCGCCGGGTCGCGAAGACCGGCGAGGGGAGCGGCTCCGCGCATCGCGGGCAGCGACTGCGCCTGACCGCGAACGCTCAGTTCGAGGGCTGGATGATCCCGGGTCTCATCTGTGGTCAGCGTCATGCCTCTGCCGTCGTTGCGTCGCGGCGGCGACCTCCCGCAAGACCGGTTCAGGTCATCGTCGGACGGTCATTCCTTCCAGCATTCGTGTCTCATCTGCACGATGGGATGTCCTGAGGAAGTCGGCGGCTGGATTCTGAAATTTTCTGAAATATTGATGCAAGGGCGGGCAGAGCCTGCCCGATCCACTTGTGACCGGAGCGCACTTGCCATTAGAGCCAGAGCCAAAGCGCCCCGGCACAGACCGCGCACACTGCCATCGGCGGCTTTCGCGAGCCTGTTCGCACCCTTCTGCTGACGGCCTACGGCCGCCCCCCTCGCTCGCAGGACCGGAGGCAGGAAAGACTTGGCCACGTCAGGTCATCGAACAGTACGGTATTATGATAGAGGTTTTATTTCTGAAGTTTTCTGAAATTTTCGCTTCAACCCGATTTAAGTCTATGGTTTCGCGACTTATTGGCACCCTGCTGCCCGGACAGCCCGGCGATCTGAGAGCTTGCTGAATGATACTTCGCTTTGCCGGGTTCGAACTCGACCAGCAGCGCGCCGAACTGCGCGGACCTGATGGCGCGCCGGTCAAGCTGCGCCCGAAGACGTTCGAGATGCTGCGACTGCTGGTCGCCAACCCCGGACGTGTGCTCAGCAAGCAGGAGCTGATGGAGGCGGTCTGGCCGGACATCCATGTCGGCGAGGACAACCTGTTTCAATGCATCCGGGAGATCCGCAGCGCGCTCGGCGACGAGCGGCGGCAGACGGTCAAGCTGGCATCCGGAGGGGGTTACATCTTCACGGTCGACATCGCGTTGACGGCCGACATCCCAGCCCCTCCGCCCGATGTGGACCCGCCCGAGACCGCCACGACGACCGGACTCGACCTCGACGCCCCCTCACCCGCGGAACCGACGACGGAGCCGACGAGATCATCATGGTTGCCGGCCCTCGGCGGACGGATGGCCGTCATGACGGTCGCGGGACTTTGCGCCATCGTCGGGCTCGGGGCGGCTGCGCCGCTGTTGAGATCGGACATCATCTTCAAGCGCACGCCGCCGGTGGTCGCAGTGCTGGCGCTGACCGACGCGAGCGGTGATCCGATCGGGCCGATGATGGCAACGGAGATCGCCGGCCGCCTGACCGACGGCTTCGCCAGGATCAACACCATCAGCGTGATCGCGCCGCGACCGACGGCACCCCAGCCCGAGCAGGCCGCCGCAGCCGCGGCGTCGCCGGATTTCGAAATCCGCGGTGAGCTGCAGCGCAGTGGACCATCATGGACCTTGCGAACGCGCTTGCTCCAGACCACCACCGGCAAGGTCGAAGCGGTCGCGGCCATCTCCGTCGACGCCGACGAGCGCGACCCGCGGCTGCAGCAGACGCGGCTCGCCGCAGGCGTGGGCGACGTGCTGGCGCGTCGTCTCAACGAACTGACGGAGGCCGGAACATCGCCCGCGGATGCCGGTGTCAAGGCCGGCGGCGCCAAGGTCGCCATCGAGCAGGCGACCGCATCGATCAACAGCGTGACGCAGGAGCGCTTCGGCATGGCGCAAACGATGCTGCAGAATGCGCTCGCTGAGCAGCCCGACAATGTCGACGCGGCGGTCGCACTTGCAGCGCTGCAGATGCGCGGCATCCAGATGGTCTGGTACAGTCCCGATGCCGCCGCCGCGGCCGCGGCTCAGGCGGCCGCGAACCTGGAACGCGCCTTGCGCGCGAAGCCGAACTCGATTGCGGTGCTCGAAACCTATTGTCGCTTCCTCAGTGCGACCAATCATTTCGTCGAAAGCCTCGTCATCTGCGCCAGAACCTTGAGCCTCGATCCATGGGACGGGCTCGCGCTGTATCTCGTCGGTCTCGGGCAGCTGCATCTTGGTCGCTTCGAGGATGCGCTTGCGACCTTCCAGCAGGCCGACCGCTACGATACGCCGGCGGTCTCTCGATGGACATGGCTCCTTGGCGTCGGGTGGGCATACATGATGATGGATCGCGCCGACGACGCCCTGCCGTGGCTGCAGCGCTCGATCGCCATCACGGCTGCGTCCGGGCGTCCGTACTTGCTCTTGGCCGCCACCTACCAGAAGGTCGGCCAGACCGAGGAGGCGAAAGCGGCGATCCAGAAGGGACTGAAGCTGCGGCCAGGCACGACGGCGCTCAACGTTGCGCCGCCGATGAAGAATACCAGTCCGGTGTATCGCGAGGCCGCCGGCCGCATCGTTCAGCTCATGGTCGACGCAGGCTTGCCGGCGCAGTAACGGCGGCCCTGCCTCTGCCGCCCCTCAGCAATGATCTCATACTGAGCACCGCTCCCATTTTTCTCGAGCGGCCCACGGCCACGCCGCTGGATGGGCTTAGCTTATCTTTTCGATGAGTTGCCGGAGCAGCGCCCTGGCTCCAAGCGAGAGCGTTCAGCACCTGTGAGCCCAGCATTCACCCGTGAACGATTGTTGATGGGCGAAGTCTCCTCTCCGTTCACCTTAGCAGCATTCGCCACCACCGCACCCTCACACCCCACACACGTGGATCGAACCCGCTGGATTTCATGGCAGTGGGCAAGGTGCAGCCGGATGCAACGACCCAAGCCCGCTTCCACTTATTCGAGAAGGTGGCCGTTCCTGATGGCAGTGGCAGCCATCAATGGAGCTGGGAGCGTTACGGAGACTTCACCGATGCGGTCGAGCTCCCCAATGGCTACCGCAGCCGGCCACGGGCTAGGTGATCCCGCTATCCGCACATGCTGACGAATATGACTACATCCACGACAACGGGCACCGAAACATCGGGAGTTGGACAGATCGGGCCGCGAAGCGGGCAGGCCGATAGGACATTCCGGGCGTCACACATTCAGAACCGGCGCGGTAGATTGGCACAGCTCGCCGATGGGTTCGATTGTTGTCTCCCTTAAGGCAGGGCTCCGAACTCGGGTTAACGGCGGTTTGCGGCTTG
>JBARNF010001109.1:0-5645 GCA_049802835.1 Bradyrhizobium sp. | reverse complement strand
ACCGTGAGGCGTGCCCGGAACCTAGGAAAAAGGACAGGCGGGTCTCTGCGAGCGAACCGTTCCGCAAGACCTACTTGCGACTCAACTTCCTGACCACGTCGACGGGATCAAATCCCAGGATCTTCCCCAACTCGATCAGCTCGACGACATCAATCCGTCGCTGGCCGGATTCCATATGGGTCACCCAAGACTGGTAGACACCCATCTTTTCAGCCAGGTCGACCTGTCTCAGCCCCGCAGCCTTCCTGTGCTCGACCAGCATGGCGGCAAGCTTCTTCTGCAGCGGTGATGTCACCGTTTTCGGCATCCTGGCCTCCCGAGGGGGCCAGAGACATAAAACGACTTTTCAGATACCTATAAATTCGGTATTCTACGGAATCGTCTCCATCTATTCTGGAGTTTCCAATGGAAAAGTTGATGGTTCCCCTGCAGCTCAGCTGCGGCGCTCGCTTTGGCGCAACCCCATCACCATCAGAGGTAACCTCCCCGGAAGCGGTATCCAGAGAGCATGGCAACGTACCGTCGGGGCCGTCGATGAGTTCCAGCAGCTCTCTGAGAGTCGAGGCGCTAAACCCTCCAAATGAACTTCCAGCGGAGCGGACGCTCCTAGCTGAACAGCTTCAGGACGATTTCGCCCTTGTCCAGCTAGACACGTCGTTTGTCACGCTGCTGTCGGAGATTTCGGCCTTAGAGCCCGATCAAAGTGACGGTCGGGGGTGGGCAGATGTGGAGAGCGCGCACTCGGGCGAGACCCGTCGGACGCGGAAAATCGAATCGGTCCTGGCTCGCCTGGAACCCGTCGAGCTGGCAATTTTGGCGACACCGGCGCGGACCATCGTAGGTCTGGGCGTAAAGGCCCGCCACGCGGCCTACGTAGTGTCCGAGCATTGGGATGCGCCGATTGAGCAAATTGACTGGGACGGCCGAGCCGTTCGGCTCTTGATTGAAGCGATATGCAAAGCTGCCGGCGTGCGGTTGCCCTTTCCTG
This sequence comes from Bradyrhizobium sp., assembly GCA_049802835.1. Lineage (GTDB taxonomy): Bacteria > Pseudomonadota > Alphaproteobacteria > Rhizobiales > Xanthobacteraceae > Bradyrhizobium. The sequence goes on along the minus strand of JBARNF010001109.1, from coordinate 4,657 downwards.
ACAAAGCAGGCCAATAGACGCCTCCGATCAACGCAACATAGTCAGCATGATACGCCAGCTGAATCGGGCCGGCATCGCGGATTGCTACCTGGGGCACTTCAAAAAACGTTCCGCGTGATTGCCGAGCAATCATGGCCGTTTCAGCAGCTCGTCTTGTAATTTCACGCCGATTGTACGATCAGCGACCTAGATTCCCGAAAGAAACACAATGCGCAATCGACGTCCGCTAGGGGCGACGACCGAGGTTGATGAATGTTGTTCGTCGTTAGACATTTCTGCATCTTAGCTCACTTGGTCTCCTTGACACATGCTCATGCGACACCCGACTCGGCCTGAAGAACGGCTGCATCGTGAGCGGAATGTCTGATTTATCTCGCAATCGATCGCCTCGGCAACTCTGACGAGGCAATCTCATGACAGTCAAGACAAGGCCAATCTCTATCCGTCTCGCAACGAGCGAGATTGAGCAGCTCCACGTACGTGCTCACAGGTTTTCAGCGAACATCACCGGGGTCGCCCGCGACCTGATCCGCACCGGGCTTGCGGGCGGCGACAACAAGGCGCTCGCCGATCGGTTGATGCGGATCGAGCGCCGGATCGTCTCAGTCGAACAGCAAGCTCAAGAGACGCACGCCCGGATCCTGTCGGTCGACAAGGCTGCGCGTGATCTGCTTGCGATGTTTGAGGCTCTGTTGAAAGCCCTGACCGGCGAAAGCTCCGGGAGGGCCGCATGAACCGGCGCTTGCGAATTATCAGCTTCCTCGCTGCGATGGGCTGCTTTGCGGCCGCGGCTGGCATCTCTTATCTCGGGTTTGAGGTCTGGCCGCCGAGCGCCACGCTGGCGGACGGGAGCAGCGTTCCTTTCCAGTCGGCCGAGATCGACGCCTGTGTCAGAGGGCGCGGGCTTGCCTGGCTTGGGGATCGCTCCGGCGACGCCTATTGGCAGGCCTGCCGGAATCAACTGTCGCAGTATCAGGCTCTGGCTGGCTTCGAGCTTCGGTTCTGGAGCGTCATCGGGACCAGTCTTGCGGGGCTGTTGGCGCTGCTCTTCTTTGCGCTCAGTCTTCGATTGGATTCAGTCTCGCTGAAGGTCCTTCGTGGCGCGCGGCTGCAGGCGGGCCACCGAGGTTTGAAGGCGTTCGCCCGGGCGGCAGCCGCCGAGTGCCAGGTCCACGCCACGGGCGTGGCGCTCGTGCCATCCATCCCGCTCGGACGTGAGCGGGAGGCACGGCATTTCCTGATTGTGGGCAGCGTCGGCGGCGGCAAAACCCAGACCATGCTTCACCTGATCAATGAAGCGCTCTCTCGCGGAGATGGCCTTCTGGTGCTCGACACCAAAGGCGACATGATGGGCGGACTCCCAGCCGACGGAGACCCCCTCCTCGTCGCGCCACATGATCAGCGATCTTTGGTCTGGGACGTGGCAGCCGACTGCAGCATCAAGCAGGACGCCCGCGAACTCGCTGCCCGCTTCATTCCGCCAAGCTCGGACCCGATGTGGTCGCAGGCCGCGCAGGAGATCTTCGTCGCCTGTCTTGTCCATCTACAGGCGACCAGGGGTAAGGATTGGAGTTGGAGTGATCTGGAACGGGTCGTGACCGCCGATGTCGATAAGCTTGCCGGCTTCGCCAAGGATCACAACCCGAATGCGCTGCGACTGCTCGACCAGCCCGACAGCAAGACCACTCTCAGCATCCTGACCACCTTCCAGACCCACATGCGCATCGTCTCGGTCCTGGCGGAGGCCTGGTCTGATCCATCAGCCCGCCGCTTCTCGATTCGCAGCTGGCTGCATCACCCAACGCGGTATCGCCCCCTGATCCTGCAGCACGACCCGGGCTATCCCGAGCTGTCGCGGATCTGGATCGGCAGCATGCTCGGCCTGCTCGCCTCGGCGGTGGGAAGCCCGACCCTCGCCGAAAGCCGCGAGCGGCGAGTCTGGCTGTTCCTCGACGAATTCCCGCAGCTGCCGCCGATCAAGCAGTTTCCGACCTTCCTCGAGCTCGGCCGCTCCAAGGGCGTGGCGGTCGTGATCGGAGCCCAGGACACGGCTCAGATCCGCTCCGTCTATGGTCAGGACCAGGCCAAGTCCTGGTTCGGCATGACCGGCACCAAGATCATCACCCGGATCAACGCCAGCGAAGCGGCCGAGGACATCAGCCGGCTGATCGGCGAGCAGGAGGTCGAACGGCGCACGAAGAGCTCAACCCATGCCGGCGGCAAGACCAGCGTCACCGAGAGCACCCAACGCGAAATGCGCCGGGTGATCACGGCATCCGAGCTTGGCTCCCGTCTCGGTCCGACCAAGAGCGGCGTGCGGGTCCTGTTCATCGGACTTGGCGAGGACGTCTACGAGTTGGAGCTGCCCTATCTCAAGCTGCGGCAACTTCGGGAGCCGATCATGCCGGCGGATTGGACCCGGCCCTTTTCTGACGAGAGGCTCTCGCGACAAGACGGCGAAGAGGCCGGTCCAACTCCAAAGCCACCATCAGCTCGCCTAACGAAGGACTTGGCGGCACAAATCCTCAAGCGGCGGGAGTGAGCCATGGTGGCGTCCATCTCAGCCCGCGGGAACGCGGCTTCCGCTGCGCGCTACTACAGCCACCTGCAGCGCGACGACTACTACAGCCAGGACGGCGAGCCGCCCGGCCGCTGGGCCGGCAAAGGGGCCGAGCGGCTCAGCCTCGACGGGCCGGTGACGCAAACCGAGTTCGACGCTGCGCTACGCGGAATCGATCCCAAGACCGGCGAGCGGCTGGCGCAGCTCGGCGGCCGCGAGCACGCGGCTGGCTGGGACATGACCTTCAGCGCGCCCAAATCGGTCTCGGTGCTCTGGGCGCTTTCTGAGGCTCCCGAGCGCCAGATGATCGCCCAGGCCCATCGGTCGGCCGTGCTGGCGGCTTCCACTCAACTGGAAGCGACCGCCGGCTGGGCCAGGCGAGGCCGGGCCGGCGCCACCCGAGAGCAAACCGCGGGGCTGCTGATGGCCCAATTCGATCATCACACCAGCCGCGAGTCCGACCCGCAGCTGCACACCCACACCTTCGTCTTCAACCTCGCCCCACGGCGCGACGGCAGCTGGGGCGCGATCGTCAGCCGCGAGCTCTACAAGGCGCAGAAGCAGGCCGGGGCCGCTTACCGCCGAACCCTTGCTTCCGAGCTCGAACGACAAGGCCTCCGACTGGAGCGGCAGAAGGACACGTTTCGAGTGGCGGCCATCCCGCGCCATATCGAGCGCGCCTTCTCCAAGCGGCGCCAGGCCATTGAGGAAGCCGCGAAGGCCCATGGCTACAGCACGGCAAAGGGCATGGAGCTGGCGACCCTGCGCACGCGCCGCCCCAAGCGGGATGCCAAGCTCAGCGAGCTCACCAGCCATTGGCAAGCCGAGGCCAAGGCGCTGGGCTTTGATCTCGGTAGGAGCCGTGATCACATGCACGCCACGACCAGCGGCCGTTCTCACGCGGAGCTCTCGGGAGGAGAGGCCAAGGCCGCTCACCGGTCGCTCAACCATCACCGCCGGCAGCTTTGGCAGCAGGTCAGCCAACCCGGCACCACAGCGCCGCCCAACTCGGCTCTCGCCTCGGCCAGGTCCTTCGCGCGCTGGATCAGCCGGCTGGCATGTCTGGCGTGAGGATCAAGCTCCGCTACCGCGAGTACGAGCGGGATTGACCGAGAGCCGGGAAGACAAATTGGACGGTGCTTCCCCGACCTGCAGCGACCGCTAGATCGCGCAACGGGATTGCCGGCTGACAAAGGCGCTGCGCGGGTCGCAATCGATCTGCAGCCCTCAGGAAACGATCTGCGGACTTCAAATCAGATCGCTAAAGCCGACGGTGTTGCGCGGTCCCAAACCGAAGCAAACTTATCGCGAACCGAGAGTGGGGCCGGAAATTTCGTTCGTATACGCGCCCAAACGCTGGCAAGCTATTGACGAGCCATCATTTGTCGATCGTTCGGGAAGACCTCAGTATCCACTCGGACCCGCTTGTGTAAACACCGATCAACAGGAATTTTTAATTCCACCCCAATGAGATAGCCGCACGCGGCCCGCGAAGCGTCAGCACCGGAGGTGCATAGGGTGTGAGAAACTCCTTCCTTCTCTTCCCTGAGCCTCTCCTCGGCTTCTCGTTGTCTGTCGCCGTCTGTGAATTAAGTCGATCACAGCCACCAAGACGCACAACTCTCGCCATCGGGACGCCGATTAGGCTGCGGTCATGCTGTCAACCAACTGCGTTCCGATTGCGCTAGGCGCACGGGGGTTTTGCAAAAGTGTCGGTTCGGAATATCCGGCCTCGCTCCACGGAAATGAGAATGTCTCTGCAGTCCTGGCGCAGTTCGCCTGCGACTCGTGGCGATTGATCGATGCAAGGAATCGTCAACCCGATCACGTCGTGCCCCGACGGGGTCGCACGGCCATAGCTCAAAGCTGAAGTCAATTTGCGCACCGCAGGTGGCGTGTTTTGGTTGCCTTTGTGCGGAGGGCGGCCGGCAAACGATCTGTCAATTTGCAATCGGCTTTCATGTGGCGAAGTGCCTGCGCTTCCGCCGCCACACAGGAGCACCGTGGACGAGGTCGCAGGATTCCTAGCCGCTGGACTCTGACGATCTCGCGCGATTGAAGAGCCAGCGCAAACCAAAGCTCGGACGAGTTCGTCCG